>CAZRSM010000369.1:0-2506 GCA_964602755.1 uncultured Planctomycetales bacterium | reverse complement strand
GTGGCCTCGTCGAGCCGCAACGCCCGGCTGGTCATCGAACGGCTCGATGTCGGCGCGCTGCTCGACGCGGTCGTCGACGGCAACGACATATCCCACTCCAAGCCGCATCCGCAAGTGTTCCTCGAAGCCGCCCGGCGGCTGGGAGCCGCCCCGCGCGACTGTGTCGTGGTCGAAGACGCCGCCAGCGGAGTCGCCGCGGCACTCGGCGCGCGGATGTACGTCATCGGCCTGGGGCCGGACCAGCGCGTGGGCCGCGCGCACCTGGTGCGGCCCGACATCGCCCACGTCACCAGCGACGACGTGCGGCGGCTGCTCGACGGCTGGATCGCCGACGCGCCGGCCAAGCTCAACCTGACGCTGCGTGTAGGTCCGCCGCGGGCGGATGGCTTTCACGAGATCGCCTCGCTGGTCGTACAGGTGGCGTTGTGCGACGTGCTCGAATTCGAGCCGCGCGAGCAACCCGGCGTGACGCTCGAGTGCGACGCGGCGGACGTGCCCGCCGACCAGCGCAACCTGGCCTGTCGCGCGGCCGCCCTGTTGTTCGAACACGCCGCGCGGCAGCGCAAGCTGCCGTTCGCCGGCGTTCATGTCCGCTTGCGCAAGCACATCCCGCCGGGGGCCGGCCTGGGCGGCGGCAGCTCGGATGCGGCGGCGGTGCTCGCACACCTCAACCACCTGCTGGGTGAGCCGCTCGGGCGCCGGCAGTTGCTGCAACTGGCAGCCGGGATCGGCTCGGACGTGCCGCTATTTCTGCACCGCTCGCCGAGCCTGGTGACCGGCCGCGGCGAGCGCGTCGCCGAGTACCGCCAGGGGCTCGACGGCTGGGCCGTGATCGTCATGCCGCCGATCGCCGTGCCGACCGCGGCGGTGTACGCCGCGTGGGACTCCATGCAGGCCGAGCGGCCCGCCGACGACCAGGCGGCCTGGCCGCCGGTGTGGCCCGATGAGTCGCTGGCGGCCGTGACCGAGGCGATTGAACCTGCCGACGATGTCGAGTCGCTGATGCCGCGGCTGGTCAACGACCTCGAACAGCCGGCCCGTCGGGCCTGCGCGGCGCTGGACCAGTTCGCCAGGCAGTTGTGCAGCGTGGCCCCGGCGCCGCTGCGCATGACCGGCTCCGGGTCGGCGTTCTTCCGCCTGTTTGCCGAGCACGCCGCGGCGGCCGACTTCGCCAGCCGGATCGCCGCGCGGCTCGAGGTTCGCGTCGAGACGGCGTGGCTGCGCTGAAGCGTGCCAGCCGCGCCGCCGGCCGGCGCAGGCAATTGCCAGCGGCGCGCCGGGCGTGCTACGATTGCCGCAGGAGGTGTGCCCATGGTCGCGTTGCGCGCGTGTGCGTTGTTGGCGGCGACGGCGTCGCTGGCCGTCCCGGCAGTCGCCGACGGCGAAGACACAGGACGGCTTCTTGCGGGCATCAAGACGCTGAGTGTCAGCGGGGTTCCCGGACCGTTGTGCGTCTTCGGCAAGCAGGCCTTTCCCGTAGTGGTCGGCAAAGCCGGCAAGAATGCCTATGAGCCGGTGGTGGCCGCGGCCCGGTTCAACGACGGGCACGTCGTGGTTTTCGGCCACACGGGCTACATCCGGCCCGGCACACTCGAACACGCCGACAACACGCGCCTGATGCTCAATGCCATTCGCTGGGCGGCGGGCCGGCTCGACGAGCGGCCCCTGCGCGTCGGCGTGCGCAAGACCCCGGCGCTGGTCGCTTATCTCGAAAAAGAACCTGCGCTGCGCGTCGAGCCGTTGCGCGGCGCGGGCTGGATCACGCGTCTGGACGCCTTCGACGTGCTCATCGTTCCGACGCACGCCCTGGAGGCCGACGAGATCGAGCCGCTGCGGCGCTTCGTCGCCGACGGCGGCGGGCTGATCGCCGCCGGCCTGGGTTGGGGTTGGCTGCAGATCAACCAGGGCCGCGCGCTCCAGGAGCATCCCGGCAATCGCCTGCTGGCCCCGATGGGCATCGTCTTCGCCGACGGAACGCTCAAGGCCACCGGGGCCCACGGGTTCGATGCCAGCAAGCCTCCGCCACGTGCCGCCCACGCCGGCGTGGCCCTGCGGCTGGTCGAGCGCCATGCGGCCGGCAAGCTCGAGCTGGAAAAAGGCGAGCTGCGTCAGGCCACCTGGGTGCTCACCCGCGCCCTGCAATGCCTGCCGTCCGACGACAAGCTGCTGCGGCCGCGCCTGCGGCGCCTGGCCAGCAAGTACAAACGCGACATCGTGCCCACCGCCGACCGTCCGATCACCGCCGACCACGCCCTGCAACGCATCCTGCTGACCATGGAGCTGCGGCGCATCGCCGGCCAGCCGCCTGGTCGGGTCAAGGCGCATCCGGCGGCGTTCTTCTTCCCCGGCGCGGTGCCCCAGGGAGCCAAACGGCTCACGCGCAAGGTCACCATCGACACGGCCCGGTACGGCTGGCACAGCACGGGTTACTACGCTCCGCCCGGCAAGGCGATCACCGTGCGTGTGCCGCCGCGCGCCGCCGGCCAGCGGCTGCGCGTGCGGATCG
>CAZRSM010000368.1:0-8290 GCA_964602755.1 uncultured Planctomycetales bacterium | reverse complement strand
GTCGCGCATGTTCGAGGTGCGCGACCTGATCGAGCTGCAGGGTTACGACGAGCTGGCCAAGGTCGAACCCTTCATGGAGGCCCGCCAGTATCGCAAGGCGGTCGAGACGCTGCGCGAGGTCATCCGCCGTTATCGCGGCTTCAACTGCTACAAGGACGCCAAGGCGCTCTACGAGGAGCTCGAGCGCGAGAACGAGCGTTTCAAGACCGCCGCCGAGCAGTTCAAGGGCGAAGACGCCGCCGCGCGGCTCTATCTGCAGGCCCGCGACAAGCTGCTGGTGCGGCGTTTCGGCGAATGTTACGACCTGCTCAAACAGGTGGTCACCGAATACCCCGACACCCAGGCGGCCGACTACGCTCAGGCCATGATCGACCGCATGAAGGCCAACAAGGCCTTCTGGGCCTTGATCGTCGACCATGAGGCCGGCGACGTTTGTCGCCAACTGCTGGCCCGGGCGCGCACGCTGATCAGCCGCGGGCGCATCGCCGAGGGCGAGAAGCTGCTGCGCCGCATCCTTGACGAATACCCCGACACCGTCTGGGCCCAGCAGGCCGTCGAAGAACTCAAGAAACTGCCCTAGGCGCCGATCAACCCGCGGCCTGCGGCTACGTTCTGCCCCTCCCGGAGTCTTGCGGGCATGACCGGAAAGGATCCGTACGAGATTCTCGGCGTCTCGCGCCAGGCCACGCAAGACGAAATCAAGCGCCGCTACCGCCAACTGGCCAAAGAGCTGCACCCCGATCGTAACCCCGGCGACAAGGCCGCCGAGGAAAAGTTCAAGCAGGTCCAGGCCGCCTATGAAGTGCTCGGTGATCCTCAGCGGCGCGCCCAGTATGACCGCTTCGGCGCCGGCGGCCCACGGCCGGACTTCAGCACCTGGGGTCCCGCAGAGCCGGCCGACCCCTTCGTCGACGCAGGCTTCGGCTCGCCGGACGACCTGGCCAGCATTTTCGAGCAGTTCTTCCACCGCTCGCGGCCGCGTGCCCGCCCGGCACAACGCCGCTCGCGCCCGCGCGCCCGGCCGCGCGGGGAAGACTCCAGCGTCGTGGTCGAGATCGACCTGGCCGAAGCCGCCCACGGCACCACGCGAACCGTCGCGCCGCCGGCGTCGCGCAAGAGCGGCGAGCGAATCGAAGTCCGCATCCCGCCCGGCGTCAAAGACGGCCAGCGCATCCGCGTCCGAGGCCAGGGACACCCCGGCCCCGGCGGCCGCGGCGATTTGATGATCGAGTGCCGCGTGCGCCCGCACGAAGTATTCAAACGCGACGGCGACGACGTGTCGCTGGAACTGCCGCTCTCGATCACCGAGGCGAGCCTGGGGGCCAAAGTGGAAATCCCCACGCTCGACGGGCCGGCGGTCCTCACCGTGCCACCCGGAACCGCCAGCGGGACGCGCCTGCGGTTGCGCGGCCGTGGCATGCCGCGCGCCGGCGGCGGTCGCGGCGACCTGTACGCGGTGGTGCGGATCGTCCCGCCGCGCACGCTGACACCCACGGCTCGCGAGCTGCTCGAACAGCTCGAACACGAGCTGCGCGAGCCGCTCCGTCCGGCCGATTGGGCCCGGACCTGTTCGCTCGAAAGGTGAGCCCCAGATGGATGGCGAACGCAGAGGTGGCACGCTGGCGACCGTGTTCGTGGTGGTGGGCCTGGCGCTCTCGGCCATCGGCGTGGCATACATGATGTACGCCGGCCGGCCGCGGCAACTGCCCGCCCTGACCACTCAGCCTGCGGCGGCGCGCCCCCCGGTCGAGCAGGCCGAAGCCATGATGGCGATGCTGACCTACTCGTTCATAATCTTCATGGTCTTCCTGATCGGGGCCTATATCATCGTGCGCGTGGGGCGGCATTTTCGTGAAAAGTATCGCCCCGCCAGCCGCAGCGAGCTGGTGGACATCTGGAGCAACTATCGTCTGAGCGAAGAGGAGATCGAGTCGGCCGCGCAGCAATGGGAAGCCTTGTGGCCCCAGCAGCCCGAAGACGACCAGCGGCCGCCCGACGAGCCACAGGAGTGACCCCCGATGCCCACGCCCAGCGGCAAACCCAAGCCCAAGTCGTCCCCCCTGGCCGAAAGCGTCAGCCGACTCTACGTCCTGTGGCTGGTAACCACCTTCGCGCTGGCCGTGGGCCTGGTCAGCATCGTCGCCGTCAGCAACTCGCGCTTTGTCGCCTTGCAACAGCGTCTCGAAACGCTCGAACAGACCACCGCCGAGCTGGCCGACCAGCTCGCCGGCCAGGCCCAGCGGACGGCTGATACCCAAACCCGGCTCGAAACCCTCACCGCCGCTCCGGCCGCCTCGGCCGGCATCAGCCCTGACGCCGAAGACGACCAGCAGTCCACGACCCACCCGCAAACCCGGCCGGCCAGCACCCAGCCCGCTGCGTCGCTCGATCCGGCCTCCAGCCGGGTCGATGCGGCCCTCGACGTGGCGTGGCAGCGTGCCGTGGCCGGCGACCTGATCGGCGCGTCGCAGGCCCTGCTCAACGTGCCCGACGACCCTCAGGCGCTCGGGCCCGCGCAACGCGTGCGCCTGGGAGCGGTGCTGGTGCGGCTGGAGCGCTGGCAGGCGCTGGAGCGCGTGCTGGCGGCCCTGGCCGATCCGCCCGCCGAGCTGGCCGGCCAGGTGAACTTCCTGCGTGCAGTGGCCGACATCCACGCCGGCGAACTGGCCCGCGCGCTGGCCACCCTCGACGCCTTGCTGCTGGAGCAACCGACCGACTACGACCTGCTGCTGTGGCGGGCCATCGTGCTCATCGTCGGCGGCAAACCGACACAGGCCCGGCACTCGCTGGCCACGGCCCAAAGCGTCGCCCCCCAGCGCCCCGAGGCCGCCTACTGGCTGGCGGTGGCCGCCTGGCACGCCGGCCGGGCCGAAGAGGCCGCCGCCGCACTCGACGAACTGCTCGAGAGCCACCCGGGTTACGGCCCCGCCCTGCTGACCCGTGGCCGGCTGGCGCTCGAGCACGGCGATCTGGCTCAGGCCGAGGAGTCTCTCAAAGCCGCCATCGGCGCCATGCCCTGGCACGGCGAGGGGCACCTCTGGCTGGCCGCGGTCTACGCCCGCCTGGGCCAGATCGACCACGCCAAGGCCGAGCTGCGCCAGGCCCTGCGCCTCGACCCCCACCTGGCCCGGCCGGCCGCCCGGGACGCCGCCCTGGGCGAACTGCTGGGCGAGATCGAAGCCGACACACCGTGAGACGCTGATGGCGAATCAAGAATCGCAGGCTCGCGTCGCCCGCCGATGTCGGGCAAAGCCCGCGCCGGCGCTGCTGCCCCGCAGCTCCGCGCTGGTTCAGTTTCCGAGTGCCTCCCCCTGTGCCGTTCAAACGCCCGCGCGGTAGACCCGGCCCAGGCCGATTTCGACCAGGATCTCGTCCTCGCGCTGGTGCATGCGGCGGGCGTCGGCGGGGTTGCGATCGTCGTAGCCGGAGAGGTGCAGGATGCCGTGCACGACGTAGAGTGCCAGTTCGGCCCGGGCGGCCTGCAGCGAGCCGGAGCGCCGCGCGGCGCGCTGGCGGGCCACGTCGGTGCAGACCACCACTTCGCCCTCGACGTAGCCGGCATCGGGGGTGGTCCCCAGGTCGAAGGTCAGCACGTCGGTCGGACCGGGCTGGTCGAGAAACCGCTGGTGCAGCGTGGCCATGGCGCGGGCCCCCACGACCGCGATCGAGAGCCGACCGTGCGTGAAGCCTTCGGCCAGCAGCGTATGGTGCGCCACGCGGTGCAGCAGGCGTACCGCGCGCCAGGAATTGCGCGGCTGCCAGGTGACCTGGGTAACAAGGGCATGATCGTCGCTGACGGCCATAGGCGCTGGCGGTCCTTTCTCGCAGGGCGTCTGTTTCAGGAAACCGACTTCTTCTTCTCGTCCTCGGGGTACACGATGCGCGAGTGGTAGATGCCGCAGAGGCTCTTGACCAGGCTCTTGCGGATCTCGGTCAGCTCGCGGAAGGTCAGGTTGCACTCGTCGAGCTGGCCGTCGGCCAGCCGCTTCTGCACGATCTCGGCCACCACGGCTTCGATCCGGTTGGGCGTCGGCTCGGACATGGCCCGCACCGCCCCTTCCACGCCGTCGCAGAGCATCACGATGGCCGTCTCGCGCGACTGCGGCTTGGGACCGGGATAGCGGAACTCGCTCTCGGGCACTTCCGGGTCGTCGGGCTTGCGCGACTGGGCCGCGGCATGATAGAAATACTGCACCAGCGTGGTGCCGTGGTGTTCGGTGATGAAGGGGTGCAGGCTGGCGGGCAGGCCGTACTCGCGGGCCATCTCGATCCCGTCCTTGACGTGCCCGATGATCACCAGCAGGCTCATGGCCGGCGAAAGCCGATCGTGCCGGCTCACCCCCTCGCGCTGGTTCTCGACGAAGTACTCGGGCTTGTTGATCTTGCCGATGTCGTGGTAGTAGGCCCCCGCGCGACACAGCAGGCCGTTGGCCCCGATCGCCTCGGCGGCCGCCTCGGCCAGGGCCCCCACCAGCAGGCTGTGGTTGTACGTTCCCGGCGCCTCGGCGGCCATCATGCGCATCAGCGGCTTGCTGGCATCGCACCACTCCAGCAGCGTCATGCCCGTGCTCAGCTTGAAGAGCCGCTCGATCCCCGGCAGCACGCCCTCGACCACGAAACCGGCCATCAGCACGCTGCCGAAGGCCCAGGTCGCGTCGCCGAAGGCGAAACCGAAGTCCTGGTCGTCGATCAGGTCGACCGCCAGCGACGCGGCTGCCGCCACTGCCGAGGCCGCGGCCCCCACCAGCACGATCTTGCCGCGGTTGCGCACCTGGCGCAGTCCGAAGACCATGATTCCGGACACCGCCAGCAACACCACGAAGAACGCGATGCTCTCCTGCACCGCCAGCGTCATCAGGATCGCCAGCGCCCCGCAGATGGCGAACACCGCCTCGTCGACGTATACCACCCCCAGCAGCCCCGCCGCCAGCGCCTGCATGCCGATCGCAAAGTGGGGCGGCACATCGGACTGTACGAAGACCGCCCGCGTGACTCCCAGAATCAGCAGCAGAACGGCCATCGAGACGCTGCGGCGGAAGTGGTTGTCGAACACGCCGGTCTGGTAGCGCCGCATGTAGCCGGCCACGCCGAAGACCACCAGGAACACCAGCAGCGTGCGCCCCAGCACGCGCAGCCACATGCGCCCGCCGGCGCGTTGCGCGGCCACGTAGGCGTCGTGTTCGAGCTGGAGCAGGCGCAACTGTTCGGCGCTGACCGGCCCCGGGCCGGCCAGCGCATCGCCCACGCTGAAGTGGTGGATCACCGGCTCGACCGCCGCGGTGGTCTTCTTCATCTCCGCCACCGTACGCGCCGCGTCGAACAGGTAGACCGGCCGGAAGCTGACCGCCTCCTTCTCGCCCGACGAGCGCAACATCGCCAGGATCGAGCGCTCCAGCGCCGCGCGCAGGGCCTCGGGTGCCGAGCGTACCGCCTCGCCGACCACCTTCTGCACCGCCGCCGGATCGTTGCTGAACCGCAACTCCGAGATCCGGCGGCGCAGCTCGCGCGGCACGGTCGGATCCAGCAGCACGGCCACGTCTGGCGTGCGGCGCGTGCCGGCCGGCTCCGGCTCGACCAGCAGACTGCTGCGCAGCCGCGCGATCACGCTGTCGACGATGCGCTCATAGTCGCCGGCTCCGTCCCTGGCCACCAGCTCGCGCAAGTACGTGGCCGCCGATTCGTCGAGCAGCACCTGGTTCTCGGCCGCGGCGCGCAGGAAGGCCTGCTGGTCATCGCCGTGCGCCCGTGCCAGGGCCAGCGCCCCCACCAGCCGCCCGCGGATCATCTCGATCAGCGAAACGTCGAGCTTGTAATAGTTGGGACAGCGGTCGCGCGCCCGCAGCCGCTCCTGGTTGGTCTGGGCCTCGTCTTCGACCTCGAACTCGACCCGGGCGGTGATCACCCGCGGCACGTTCTGCCCGACACGCAGGTCGAGCACCTCGCCGCCGGCGTTGAGAATCAGCACCGCCGCCAGCGCGGTCAGCGCCGTGCTGGCGACGATCAGCACCGCCTTGCCGGCCGGCAGACGCCTGTACCACGCCCCCAGGCGCTGAGCCTTGGTGCGCCTGATTTCCTTCTGCCGGGCTGTGGGTTTGCGCAGTGGCCACATGAGCGGACGTCAGTTCGCTTGTCGACCCGCCGGGCGACGCTGTTCAGTCATCTGGCGACTCCGTCGCGGGCGGTTGCTCCACGGCGGCCTGCGAGCGGGTCTTATCGGACAACCGACTTCGCCGCGCACGTCCTGCCGCCCCGTCGTCATAACGCCGCACGATCTCCTGCACCAGCCGGTGGCGCACGATATCGGACTCACTCAGCCGCAACACCTCGATCCCTTCGCAACCGCGCAGCCGGCGGACCGCGTCCTGCAAGCCCGAGGCCTGTCCGGGGTCCAGGTCGACCTGGCTGTCGTCGCCGGTGATGATCATCTTGCTGTCGTTGCCCAGGCGGGTCAGGAACATCAGCATCTGCTGCACGGTGGTGTTCTGGGCTTCGTCGAGGATGATGACCGCGTGGTTGAGTGTGCGCCCGCGCATGAACGCCAGCGGCACGACCTCGATGATGTCGTTGACCATGAAGCGCTTGAGCTGGTCGAAGGTCATCATGTCGTGCATGGCGTCGAACAGCGGCCGCAGGTAGGGGTTGACCTTCTGCTGCATGTCGCCGGGCAAGAAGCCCAGCTTCTCGCCGGCTTCCACCGCCGGCCGCACCAGCGCGATCCGCCGCGTGCGTCCGATCTTGAGCAGGTGTACCGCCACGGCCACCGCCAGGTAGGTCTTGCCAGTCCCCGCCGGTCCCAGGCAGAAGACCATGTCGCGCTCGAGCATGGCCCGCACGTAGCGCCGCTGGCCCTCGGTGCGCGGCCGCACCGGCTCGGGACTGAAGACCCGGATGGCCTGGGCATCGGTCTTGCCCTCGGTCAGCTCGACCCGCCCGATCACCGCGTCCAGCGCGTCCTCGTCGAGCATGGACCGCTGGCGCAGCATGTCCTGCAACTGTTCGAGCACGGCGGCGGCCTTCGCTACGTTGGCCGGCTCGCCCAGGATGCGCACCAGCGCGTTGCGGGCCTGGATGCGGACGCCGAAGGCCTCGCGGATCCGCCGCAGGTGCTTGTCGCCGGGGCCGAACAGCTCGCCGCGTTTGCGCGGCTCCCGTATGGTCACAGCCAGTTCCATGCCTATTAGCGTATCCGCCAGCGACCCGCCCGGCCACCCGCCGGCCACGCCGTCGGTGGGGCAATATGGCACGGCGGCGTTGAGCGAGCCGCTTTCGGCTCACCCAACGCCGCCTGTGGATCCCGGCCGGCGAAACAGTGCCGGTCTAGAAGTTCTTCACGTCGTCCCCGTTGCCGTAGACGCCATCCGGGCCCGGGGAAATCAGGATGAACGAGTCCGGCCGGACTGGCACGGCCGTGGGAAGTTTGCTCGGGTCATCAGGATTCGCCGTCGATTCGAAGATATCCTTGTTCAGTATGTAAGATACGAACGTGTCGGCCGCAGCCGCGGCTACGACATCCGGCGGGTCGCCCTCAGGATCGTACCCGTCGGAAAAGACCTCTATCTTGTGTACGGCGGTACTCCCACTTTCGGGCAGGTCCCATGGCGCTATGATGCACGAGTTTCGCGTGGGACACAGCCCGGTGAAAAGCCAATTGTCGGCAAACTCGTAGACGCCCTTGGTCTGCCCCACGCACACGGAACCATAGCAACCGATCCACGCGATGGGAGCCTTGCCTGAGCGATACGCACCGACGTTGGCGGCATAGTAGAGAATCGGAAAGCCGAACTTGTCCAGCAACACGGGCTCTTTCAGAATCGCTTGATCCACCGGGAAACCAGGCCACGTATTTACACGCTGCTCATAGCCGGGCAGATCTTCGGGTTTGGCAATCGTCACGCGTTCTGCCTCGAGGTACGGACCAACTCGCGTGAACGGCGCACCGTATCCGTCACCGGGCCACTCAGGGTCCGACTGGTCGTTCGCATACCAGCCCCGCTGTTCGTAACCAGCCTCCTGCTGCACCATGCGATAGTTCAGCGGCACGTTGCGGCGCGGAACGTACCCGTCCAGCTTCTTGCCAAGCAGGTAGCGGACGAGCCACTGGGCACCGGAGAGATACTGGTCGGTCCCCTGTTCCGTGGGATCGTCCCTGTTGGTCGACTGCGGGTAACCGCCGCCCGGGCACTCGCGGGGGTTCTCGGTCCTGAACATGTCCAGACCATCGCCGATGGCCCTGAGCATCGCCAGCGAGGCCGCCGACTTGGCCTGGGAGCGCGCTTTCGAGAGCGCGGGC
>CAZRSM010000367.1:0-3314 GCA_964602755.1 uncultured Planctomycetales bacterium | reverse complement strand
GGAGCGTCCCAAGTTTCTTGACACTTATCTCCGCAAAACTACAATTCTGCACTCCGTCGGACGCCGGTGGCGCCCGGCGGGCCGCCGGGGCCTGCGACCGCGCGGGGATCGGCCCCGGGACGGACAAGGGCGAACCACACGCACGCATTCCCGAGAGGTTTTTGACCGGCAAGCCGACCGGCGGCGGTCCAGACCGTTAACACCTTAGAGCATCGCTGCGAGGGCTCTGGCGTGATCGAAGTCCGCAACCTGACCAAGTACTACGGAAGTTTTTGTGCCGTAAACGGCATCTCGTTTACCGTCAGGGAGGGCGAAATCGTCGGCTTCCTCGGCCCCAACGGCGCCGGCAAGACCACCACCATCCGCATCCTGACCTGCTTCCACCCGGCCAGCGCGGGCAGCGCCACGGTCGCCGGCCACGATGTCTTCACCGAGTCGATGGCGGTGCGCTCCAAGGTGGGCTACATGCCCGAATCGGTGCCGTTGTATCACGAGATGCGCGTACGTGAATACCTCGATTTCCGCGGCCGGATCCGCGGCCTCGACCGCGAGCAGCGCCGCCGGGCCATCGGCCGCGTGGCCGAACGCTGCTGGCTGGGCGACGTGATCGACCGGCCCATCGGGCATCTGTCCAAAGGTTTCCGCCAGCGGGTCGGTCTGGCCGATGCGCTGCTGCACAATCCGCCGGTACTGATCCTGGACGAGCCGACCATCGGCCTGGACCCCACGCAGATCCGGGCCACGCGCGACCTGATCCGCGAGCTGGCCCAGGACCACACGGTGATGCTTTCGAGCCACATTCTGCCGGAGGTCGAGGCCACCTGTCGGCGCATCATCATCATCAACCGCGGGCAGATCGTGGCCTCGGGCACGCCGGCCGAGCTGCGCGAGCGCATCACCGGCCAGTCCAAGATCATCGCCGAGCTGGCCGCGCCGCCCGAGCAGCTCAAGCAGGCCCTGGCGCAGCTCGACGGCGTCTACGACGTCCAGGTCACCTGTCGGAACGGTTGGTGTTCGGTGGCGGTCTCGGCTCACAGCGACCAGCGCGAGGCCATCTTCAAGCTGGCCGCCGAGCGCGGCTGGAAGCTGCGTGAGCTGCGCCGCGACATAGCCACGCTCGAGGATTTCTTCGTGCAGATCGTGGCCGGCGCGCGCGACGTCGGCCCCGCGCAGACGAAGGACGCTCAGCCATGAGAAACACCCTGGCCATCATGCAGCGCGAGCTGCTCTCGCTGTTCTTCTCGCCCATCGGGTACGTGGTGGTGGCGGGATTCCTGCTGATCACCGGCGTGATCGTGCTGGTGACCGATACCATCGCACCCGGCAAGCCCGCCACGCTGCGCAACGTCTTCGAGTTCACGCCATACGTGCTGACCATCATCATCCCGGCGATCACCATGCGCACCATCGCCGAGGAGTACCGCACCGGCACGATCGAGACCCTGACCACCGCGCCGGTCTCCGACACGCAACTGGTGATCGGCAAGTACCTGGCGGCGTTGATCTTCTACGCCATCATGCTGGCGGGCACGCTGGTCTACCTGGTCATCATGGCCTTCTTCGGCAACCCGGACGTGGGGGCCTCGCTGGCGGCCTATCTGGGCCTGCTGATGCTGGGCGTCTCGTTCACGGCCTTCGGGGTCTTCACCTCGAGCCTGACCAAGAACCAGATCATCGCGTGGATGCTCGGCATGGTGCCGCTGATGCTCTTCGTCTGGTTCGCGGCCTTCACCGTGCAACACACCGAGGGGCGGGCGCGGGCCTTCTTCCAGAAGGTCAACATCATCCGGCATCTCGATCAGTTCAACCGCGGCCTGATCACCACCGAGAGCATGGCCCTGTTCCTGATGACCGCGGTGCTGTTTCTGTTCCTGACCGTGAAAGTGGTGGAGTCTCGGCGATGGCGGTAAGCGCGAACATGAATGCCAGCAGACGGCGCGTCGTCTACGGCCTCAACGTGGCCGTGGCCACCCTGCTGATGATCGCCCTGGTGGTGATCGTGGTCTACCTGGCCGGGGCCTACGGCAAACAGCTCGACCTGACCCGCGCCGGGCTGAACAGCCTCAGCCCCCGCACCGTGCAACTGCTCAAGGGCCTCGACCAGACCGTCACCATCACCGGGCTGTACCCCATCGTGCCCGAATCGGTCCGCAAGTACTCCGAAAAACGCTTCCAGCGCGTGGCCGACCTGCTCGACCTTTACGAAACCGCCGCCGGCGGCAAGGTCGTCGTCCACATGATCGACCCCGAAAAGAACCGCTCGGCGGTCAACGAGCTGCTCAAGCGGCTGCGCGACAAACCGGCCTACAAGGAAGAATCCAAGCCCCACGCCGAGGCCCTGGGTCGCTTCGACGAAGTCAACAAGCAGCTCGTCACGCTGCTGCAGGAGGAGAGCACCGCGCTGGAGGGCCTGCTCCAGACGGCCCCCGCGCTGGCCGACCTTCAGCCCATCGGCATCATCCGCCGCAACTTCCGCGTGCTGCTGCAGAACGCCCAGGACACCCAGGCCCGGATCAGGGAATACCTCGAGCGCCCGCTGCCGCGCTACGGCGACGCGGCCAACGCGGTCAAGTCCTATCTGGCCGAGCTGACCAAGGTGCTCGACGAGACCGCCAACTGGATGGGTGAGACCGGCGTCGGCTTGCCCGATCTGCCGCCCGATGCGCAGGCCTTTTTCGCCGGTGCCAGGGAGCGCTACTCGGTGGCGCTGGGCGAGGCCCGCGATCTGCTCAAGCAGGTCGAGGACCTCAAGCCGCCGACGCTCGACGATCTGGCCCGCGAGCTGGAACGCGACCAGACCATCGTCGTCGAAACGCCCGAGAAGGCCGAGGTGCTCTCCGTCGACGACGTCTGGCCCTGGCGCACCGATCAGAACGCGCCCGAGCCGCCCGACGGAGACCCGCGCGATTTCGCCGGCGAACAGGCCATCAGCTCGGCGATCCTCAAGCTGACCCAGAAGGACAAGACCGCCATCGTCTTCACGCGCTTCGGCGGCGAGCCGCTGCTCAAGCCCGACTTCTCGATGGGCAACCCGCTCCAGATGCCGCAGGCCCCATACCAGGCCATCAACCGCGTGCTGGAGAAGGAGAACTTCATCACGCGCGAGTGGGACGTGAAGACCCAGCCCGAGCCGCCCGAGGTGGAGGGCGCCTCGCGCGTGGTCTACCTGGTCTTTCCGCCCACGCCGCCCCGGCGTGACAACCCCATGCGCCCGGCGCCCGAGCCGCCCATCAGCGAGGAGCAGAAGCAGCGCATCATCGACGCGGTGGAAAAGTCGGGCCGGGCGATCTTCCTGGCGCACTGGGAGCCGCCGG
>CAZRSM010000366.1:0-12772 GCA_964602755.1 uncultured Planctomycetales bacterium | reverse complement strand
TAGCACGCCCGCATCACCGACGGCATCAGACTCTCGCGAAACTCCTGATCCGAGAGAATCTCGCGAATCTGCTGCCGCATCGCTTCCACTCGCGCGGCATCCTGATCCTGAGCCCCGGCAGCCGCCAGACGCTGCTCCAGGGCAGCAATCTTGTTCTGCTGGGCCGCCAACAGGGCTTCCAGACGGGCTACCCGATCTCCGCCCTGCCCCGGCGTCGCCGCTTCCGTCGCCAACGCGACCGCCGCCAGCATGCCCAGGGCTGCGACCCCAAACATACCTGCACGCCTTCTTGAAACTGACATAGGCATCTCCCTAATCCATCATGACCCTCGCCCGACTCTTTCACGCGCCAGGTCGGGCTGACTTACCCAAAAGGTGTGAACCACGCGCCAGCAGTATAATCGGACGTTGACGCTTGTCACCCCCTGAGCAAGCCTGTTTTCAAGGATTCCGGGCAGCGGGCCGACCCCGCTTTCCGGGCCGCCCAAGCGGCACTCCTGCCCCCCTCCGGGCGCTTGCTACGCTGATCGGTCCGGCCCGCCTCGCTCAATCACCCCGCCCGCAGCCTTTGACAGCAAAACGGCCAAATCTGCGCGTGTATTGACGTTCATCAGCCCCTCGGCAGCCTGTTCGTCGACCTCCAGCCAGGTCACGCGCAGGTCGTCCAGAACCGCTCGTAACCTGCCGCCGTGGTGCATCAACGCCGCCTCGGCCGCCATGGCGGCGCTGCCGCGGTACAGCGCACAGCACGGATGCGGTCGCCGACTGGCCGGCTCGATGAAGACCACCGCATCGGCCTCGCCGGCGTCCGCCGACACCAGGCGTCGCAGCAGTCTCACGTCCAATTGCGCCAGGTCGCAGGCCAGCAGCAGTCCCCAGCGCTCGGGGCCGGCGTGTTCGAGCAGGGCGCACAGGCCCGCAGCCGGCCCCCCGCCGGGAACTTTGTCCGCCAGCCGCCGGCAGCGCGCCAGGCCGGGCGGCACGTCGGACCGCACACCAAGCAGCACCACCTCGTCGGCGACGTGGCTGGCGACTTCGACCACGTGCTCGACGAACGTAACGCCCGACGGGTGCGGCAGCATGTGCTTGGGACGCCCCATGCGTTTGCCGCCGCCGCCGATGAGCACGCCGGCCACGATTTCGCTTCGATCGATTGCTCGAGCAGATGACATGTGCAGCCGGTCCTTTCCTGGTTGAACGGATCGCCGGAATGCGGTTGGCCCAGGTCAGAAAGCCTCGATGTCGGTGATCTCGCGGCCCACGATGAGTTGATGAATGGACTCTGTGCCTTCGTACGTGACGACGCTTTCGAGATTGAGCATATGCCGAACCGGACAATGCTCGACGCTGATGCCGCCGGCTCCGAGCATGTCGCGTGCCTCGCGCGCGACGTCGAGCGCCATGCGGACATTGTTCCACTTGGCCAGCGAGACCTGGCTGTGGTGCATGCGCCCCTGATCCTTCAACCGGCCGAGCTGGTAGACCAGCAATTGGGCGGTTGTGATCCGCCGCACCATCTCGGCCAGGCGCTGCTGTATCAACTGCTTGTGCCACAAGGTGTTGCCGAACAGCACGCGCTGGCGGGCGAATTCGCGCGCTTCGCGATAGCACGCCTGGGCCGCCCCGACCGCGCCCCACGCTATGCCGTAACGTGCCTGCGTTAAACAACTTAGCGGCGCGGCCAACCCCTGCGCCAGCGGCAGGCGGTTCTCCTCGGGCACGCGCACGGCGTCGAAAAACAGCTCGCTGGTGACGCTGGCCCGCAGCGAAAACTTGTGCTGGATCTCGCGCGTCTCGAAGCCCGGCGTGTCCTTTTCCACCAGCAGGCCGATGATGCCCTCGTCGCTGCGCGCCCAGACCACGGCCACGTCGGCGACAGTACCGTTGGTAATCCACGCCTTGGAGCCTTGTAACTCCCAACATCCATTGCGCTTACGCGCCGTAGTCTTCATGGCGCCCGGGTCGGAACCCCCGTGGGCTTCGGTAAGGCCGAAGCAACCGACCGCTTCGCCCCGCGCCAAGGCCGGCAGCCAGCGCTGCCTCTGCTCGTCGCTGCCAAAACGGTGGATGGGGTACATCACCAGACCGCTCTGGACCGAGGCGAAGCTCCGCAGACCGCTGTCGCCACGCTCCAGCTCCTGCATTATCAGACCATAGGCCACGTTGCTCAGGCCCGCGCAGCCGTAATCGTCAAGCGTCGGCCCGAGCAGCCCCATCTGGCCCATCACGGGAATCAGCTCGCGCGGAAACCGGCCCTGCTCGAAACATTCGCCGATGATCGGCAAGACCTGCTCATCGACGAACCGCGCCACCGCATCACGCACGGCGCGCTCGTCCTCGGTCAGCAGGCCCTCGAGGTCGAAGTAATCCGGCTTCTCGACGTCGTGTGTCGCTACCGGGTCCATCCTCTCGCTCCCTGATCTGTGGTGACAAAGCTGGCACACTACTCGGGCCGGGCAGGCTCACGCAGAGCTGCCGGCAGCCGACGCGGCGTCGAACACCAGTTCGCCACGCTTGAAGACCTTCACCACGCGGTTGCGACCGGGCGTGTAGAACCATTCAGCCAGGTCGGGCGCGTCGAGCACGACCAGATCGGCCTGGTAGCCTTCCTGGATGGCACCCAGGTGGTCCTGCAAGCCTACGGCCGCCGCCGCGTTGGCCGTGACCGCGGTGAGCACTTCGGCCGGCGGCATGCGCAACTGGCAACATGCGATGTTCATTATCAACTGAAGCGACTCGATCATGCTCGAGCCCGGGTTGCAGTCGGTCGACAGGGCCACCGGCAAACCCGCCGCGATCAGCCGGCGGGCGTCGCAGTGTTCGATGCCGAGGAAGAACGAGGTACCCGGCAGCACGACCGCCACGGTGCCGGCCCGTTTGAGAGCGGCGATGCCGGCGTCGTCGATCAGCTCGAGGTGGTCGGCCGAAACGGCTCCCAGCTCGCCGGCCAGCCGCGAGGCGCCGATCTGGGCCAACTCGTCGGCGTGAACCTTGAGCCCCAGGCCGGCCTCGCGGGCGCGGGTCAGCACGCGCCGCGCCTGCTTTACGTCGAAGGCTCCGCGGTCGCAGAAGACATCGCAAAAGCGGGCCAATTTGTCCTCGGCGATGCGGCGCAGCAGGGCGGGATCGCTGATTACATCTATATATTCGTCGGCACGGCCGTCGAACTCGGCCGGCAGGGCGTGGGCACCCAGGTAGGTGGGCACCAGCTCGATCGGCTGGGCACGGTCGAGCGCGCGGATGGCCTCGAGCTGCTTCAGCTCATGCTCGGGAGCGAGACCGTAGCCGCTCTTGCACTCGCAGGTGGTCACGCCCTCGGACAGCATACGTGCGAGGCGCGGCAGGTTCAGCTCGACCAGCTCCTCGACGCTGGCCTCGCGGACGGCCTGGGTGGTGACGCGGATACCGCCGCCAGCCTGCATGATCGAAAGGTACGACTCGCCGGCGATGCGGCGGGCGAACTCGTCGGCGCGTTGGCCGGCGAAGGGGATGTGCGTATGCGGGTCGATCAGGCCGGGAACCACGCAGCCGCCGGCGGCCGAGTAGACCGGGCCATCGTCGGCGGGGGCCTGAGAGGCCGGCCCGAACCATGCGATGCGTCCGTCGCGGGCCAGCAGGGCGGCATCATGGAGCACCGGGACGGCGCGCATTTCGTCGCCGCAGCGCGGCCCGGGCGGCATGAGCACGAGGGTTCCGATGTCTTTGATCAGCATCGCTTCAGGTCTCCGGGCACGGTGCCGCGGCCTTGCCGGGCACCTGGGAGCGTTCAAGAATCAGTTGAAGCTGTCCCTGCGTGGGATTATCGCCTTTCGCCTGAGGAAACCAAGCACCAGGAGGCTTTCCGATGTTCGCTGCTCGCTGTCTTGGCATGTGTTGCTCGCTGCTGCTGGTGGCGGCCATGCCGCACGGGTGCTTCGTGACCGTCGACCCGGATTTCGACATCATCATCCCGCCCGACGGTAACCAGCCCCCCGAAGATGCCACCACCATCACCATTCGTATCTTCAACCGCAGCACCCGGGCGCTCGACCCCGAGATCTACTTCTCCGACCAGAACATCAGCGACCCCAACCAGTTGTTCGTCGCGGAGAACAAGTACACCGACTTCGGCGTCGGGCACCTGGGAGTGCTCCAGCCGGGCGGCAGCGCGTCGCTGACGCTGGACTGCACGCAGGTGGCGGTGATCGGCACTCCGGGCGGCACGTTCGCCGGCGGTGATGACCGCAACGACCTGGGCGATCCGGCCGGCACGGGCCAGTTGCGCATGCTGACGCAGGACCGGGTGTTTTTCTGCGGCGACCGCATCACGTTCGAATACCGGGAGACACTGACGGGCTTTACGACGACGTTCGACGTGGAGCCGTAGCGGCAGGAAAAGCGAATCACGAATTGCGAACAGCGAATCGCAGCGCGCCTCGGGGCAGCGCGGCGTCCGGGCCGGCAGATGGAGATGGTGCGCCGAGGAAACCACAGTAAGGCAACGATGCGGCGTGCACAGCCCACGCACTGACGCGCACGGATTGCGCTCTGCCGGCAGGTACCGCCGGGCGGGCGAAACGGTCAAAGCGGGCGCAGCATGAGCGCGTCAGCGGTCTGAATTGCGCGGGTCTCGCGCAGTGGACGGTTCGAATCGCGCCGGCACACATCATGTCGATGTTTGCGCGACGACCAGCCCAACCGTGGGGGGCCGGCCCGGCAGTCGACGTCTCATATCGATTGACCGTCCGCGGCGCCCGGCGGGCGTCGCGCTCAGCTTCGGCCTGCCGCCGGGCGATCTTCCCAGTCGGCGTTACGCGGTGGGGGTCGGTATTGATCGGTCCGATTCCACGGACGGCCTTCCGCACCGCTGCAACTCGGCGTCCGGCCTTTTTCGCCGGTCGGTGGAGGTGGCTGCAATAGCCGGTGGGCCGGGGCGTTTGACAAGGCGTCGAAACCGAACGGTTTACCGATCGTCGGGCCCACGATTGGTACCTGTTGACCCGTGCCCACGCGGCACGACCTTCTCAAGGCAAAGGGAGAATCGAGATGTCCAGACGTGCCAGAATCTGCCTCGCCGGCCTGTTGGCCATCACCACGTTGTGCCTGGCCGGCTGTCCCAACGCGGTCCTGCCAGCCGGAGACCAGGCCACCACCACCGACGAACAGCAAACCATGAAGGTGCTCGGAGAGTCGGTCCTGTCAGATGACACCACGCAGATCGATCTGGGCGACCCGGCGGCGGTCGCGGTCTCCGACAGCGAAGCCGCCGTGATGATCGCCAGCTCGCCGGTGGCCGAAATCGCACCGCAGGCGCTGGCGATCGAGTCGCCCGATCAGATCGACATCGACCCCGATACCGTTTTCGGCAACTTCCTGCACGACGGCGGGATCATCCGCGCCCGCGGCGGGCTCGCCGGCGTCTACTTCAACGAAGACCCCACCCGGCCCGGCGGCCAGTTCCACGGCCGCTGGTTCGCCGCCAACGGCGACCCGATCGGCACGCTCGGCGGCCATTATCGGCCCGTGCCGCCTGACGAGCTGCCGCCCGGAATCGTCGCCGGCGGCGTCTTCGAAGGGCGCTTCGTCGACAGCGACGGCAACTACCGTGGCACCATCCGCGGACGTTACGGCCATCGCGCCGGCCAACCCGGTCTGTTCTTCGGACGCTGGTTCGACCGCAACAACCAGCTCATCGGCATCCTGGGCGGACGCTGGATCGACGAGCCCGAGACCGATGGCGGTGTCTTCCGCGGTCATTGGGCGGCGATCAACTTCTGTGACGAGGCCGGCGATCTGTCGGAGAACCTGATCCCCGTGCCGCCGGCCGTGGATCCCGAAGCCGGCGACGATGTGATGCCATCCGACGAGCAGTCGCTCGACCTGGCCGACCAGCTGCTGGCCGAAGAAGTCGAGTCGACCGACATCTTCGAACAGCCCGACCTCCAGTTTGGCGACGGCGACGTCCCCTGCGTCCCGCCCGACGCGCACTTCGGATTCCTGCGCGGCTGGCATGTCGAAGCCGACCCGCCCGACCCCAACGTGCCGGGTCCGCACGGCGTGCTGCGTGGCCACTGGCGTGATGCGCGGGGCGTCCTGCATGGTCATTTCGTGGGTCGCTGGCGCGCTCTGCCGCCCGACCACGAACCCGGCCCGGTCCGCGGCACCTTCCGAGCCCGCTGGGTCGACGAGGAGGGCAACATCCACGGCACCCTGACCGGCGTCTATGGCGTCGGCCGCCACGGCCTGGGCGTGTTCCGCGGACGCTACTTCGACGCCGACGGCCAGCCGCTGGGCGTGATGTTCGGCCGCTGGGGTGAGGCCCCCGACCGTCCGGGCGGCCCGATGTTCGGCGTCTGGATCGGCGTGGACTTCCCCGACCAGCAGCCGTAGGACGATCCTGCTCCTCGGCAGCGGCTGGCCCGCTCCGCATCCACCGGCGAGCGGGCCGGCCCATTGAGGTTCGCCACACCATCACCCCGTGAAGACCCGCGAGTGGCCCCCGTGTCGCTCGCGGGTCGCTTTGTTGGGCGGGCACATTATAGGACGACCGGCGACTTCGCCGACTCCTGGCCGGCTCTATAATGCGACACGATCGAGCGCATCGGCTCGACGGAGTGAACCCGAGGCAAAGCCGACAAAGCGGCTGCGAAAGTTGCCTGCCGGGCTTTGACCGGCAACAGGGCGCACGGCCCGGGGCGGTCGCGGGCCACTGACAAGTTGAGGAGAAAGCCACCAGTGCGGTACACCATCTGTCTTGCCACAGCGTTGATCGCCAGCCTGGCCGGCTGTCCGCTGAGTGACCCGGCCGCCCGCTACCAGTCCTCGCTGACGGCGGTTATCACCGCCTCGACGACGATGGGCGAAGCGCCGCTGCAGGTCACCTTCTCGGGCCTGCAGTCGATCAGCGCGGCCCGGATCGTCAAATACACCTGGGACTTCGCCGGGCAGTTTCAGACCCAGGGACCCACCGCCCAGTACACCTTCAACGATCCGGGGCGCTACCCGGTCACACTGACGGTGGTCGACGCCCGCGGACAGCAATCCAACGCCCGCATCTACATCACCGTGGGCGGCGGCAGCGTGCAGGCCGTCATCACCGCCGACAAGCTCAGCGGACCAGTGCCGCTGGTGGTCTCGTTCGACGCCTCGGCCAGCGTGGTCGAGAACGACTCGATCCTGGACTACTACTGGGACTTCGGCGACGGCGCGACCTCGCGCGACGACGCGCCGCTGCACACCTACGACACCCCCGGCACGTTCACCGTGACCCTGCGGGTGGTGACCGCCGGTGGAGCCGAGTCGACTGCGCAGACAACCATCACGGCCGGCGAGGGCGCCGCCGCCAGCCTGCAATTCGACGGCTCGCAGTACGCCGCCCTGCCGGTGGCGCCCCAGGACGCGCTGGCGGAGTTCACTTTCGAGGCCTGGATCAAACCGCAGGCGGCCGGCGGGACGGTGGTCAACTTCGGCAGCCCCGGCCTGGCGATCGACGTGCTGCCCGGCCAGCAGACGATCTCGCTGCGCAGCGGATCGCAGACACTGGACGTGGCAGCCTCGCCGGCAACCGACCGCTGGCAGTTCGTGGCGGTGAGCTATCGTGACGGCGAGGGAGCGGCGGTTTACCTCGACGGGCTGCCGCTGGGGACGCTGGATATGTCGGGCACGTTCGCGGTCTCGACGCTGAACCTGGGTGCCGGCTTCGTGGGCAAGATCGCCCGCGTGCGTTTCTGGTCGACCGCCCGCGACGCCGCCCAGGTAGCCAGCGATCAAAACGCCGACCTGACCGGCTTCGAAGAGGGATTGCTGGGCGACTGGCTGCTCGACGAAGGCAGCGGCCAGACGCTGGCCAACAACGCGTCGGGCGGGGCCTCGGGCACGCGCGGTCCGACCGACGATCCCGAGGCCAGCGACCCGGCCTGGAGCTCGGACGCCCCGTAGCCGCCGGCTCAGCGCCGGTGGATCAGTCCCAGGGCCAGCAGCATCAGCACCAGCGTCGCGGGCTCGGGAACCACCACGATGTCATCGTAGCGGGCTTCCGACTCCCACAGGTTGTGCACGCCGATGCCGCCGAAGAGCAGCGGCTCGGGATCGACCACGTCGAACATGAGCGTGCCGTCGAGCCACGTGCGGATGCGCGGGCCTTCCAGCTTGACGCGTGCGTCGAACGGGCCGCCCGGCAGTTCGATGGGGATCTCCGCCAGGAAGACCTCTTCGTTGATATCCAGATCGGCGCGGCGCAGCATTATGCCGTGGAAATCGAAACCCAGAGGCCCGTAAAACTCGAGCTGGTAAGCCCGGCCGTGGTGGGGCCCGGAACTGCGCAGGAAGTTGTCGGTGCGCAGCAGCAGGTTGGCCTGGTTCCAGGGCGGGTTGTCGAGCGGATCGATCCGCAGCGTGACCTCGTAGTCGGTCCAGTCGGGATCGCTGTCGTGCACGACGGCCAGCGCGTCTCGCGGCCAGCCGTCGGTGTCGCGGTTGTGCAGCCAGCCGTCCTGCACCCACCGCGTCGGCATGCGGCTCTTCCATCCGGGCGACATGCCGCCGTTGTCGAAATGGTCCCCGAACGGGGTCTCGGCCTGCGCGCATGCCGCGACGGCCCCGGCGCCGATCAGGCAAACCAGGGCGCGCAGCAACGGCCCAGTGCTTGCGTCAATCGTCGCAGGTTCCTTGTGCAGAGAATGAAGTGTGCCTTCCCGGCACCTACCGACACCGGACGGTGCATCAGACGTGACGGGAAAGATCAGCGCCCGGCGGGCATCGCTCAGCCCTCCGAGACCGGTTGCGGAGACGGACCCGGCGCGTGGCGCTCGGCGCCGAAGACCGAGCGAGCCAGCAGTTCGGCCACGTCGAGTTGCAGCACCTGGTCGTGATCCTGGTCGCGCAGGCCGTCGGTGAGCATGGTCATGCAGAACGGGCAGGCGGTGGCCACGGCGCAACTGCCGTCGCGGCCGGGCAGCACCCGCAGCAACTGCCTTGTGCGGGCGTGGTTGACCTTCTGGTCGCCGGGCTCCTCTTCCTTCCACATCTGGGCTCCGCCGGCGCCGCAGCACATGCCGCGATCGCGACTCTCGGGCGCCTCGACGATGTGCAGTCCGGGGATGGCCCGCAGGATCTCGCGCGGGGCCTGGTAGATGCCGTTGTAGCGGCCCAGGTAGCACGAGTCGTGAAAGGCCACGCTGGCGTTGACGGTGTGCCGCGGCGTGAGCCGATCGGCGCGCAGCAGTTCGGCCAGCAGCTCGGTATGGTGGATGACTTCGTAGTCGCCGCCGAAGTCTTTATACTCGTTCTTGAGCGTGTTGTAGCAATGGGGACAGGTGGTGACAATGCGTTTGAATTTGTATTGATTCAGGGTCTCGCAGTTCTGCCGGGCGTACATCTGGAACAGGTATTCGTTGCCGGCCCGGCGGGCGGCGTCGCCGGTGCACATTTCTTCGGGGCCGAGGATGGCGAAATCGACGCCGGCCACGATCAGCAGCCGGGCGAACGCGACCGCCACCTTGCGCGAGCGGTCGTCGAACGACGGCGCGCAGCCGACCCAGTAGAGGTATTCCGCCTCCTGCTTCTCGGCCATGATGGGTACATCGAGTTCCTTGGCCCAGTCGGCGCGCTGCTCGTTGGCGAAGCTGTAGACATTGCCGACGGTTTCCATGCCCTTGAAGGCGTTCTGCAACTGCTCGGGGAACTCGCCCTGTTCCATCACCATGTGTTGTCGCAGGGCCACGATCTTGTCCACGTACGAGATGAACACCGGGCATTCCTGCTCGCAGGCCCCGCAGGTGGTGCAGGCCCAGATGGTCTCGGGCGCCACCAGCCCCTCGCGCACCAGCGCGAAGCGCTCGTCTTCTTTGAGGCTCTCGCCGGCCTGGTGGCGGCGGATCAGCTCGGCGGCGTTGGCGTACATGTGGTCGCGAACGGCGGTGGTCAGATGCTTGGGCGAGAGCTGCTTGCCGGTGCGGTTGGCGGGGCACTGGTCGGTGCAGCGGCCGCACTCGGTGCAGGTGTAGAAGTCGAGCACGTCCTTCCAGGTCAGGTCTTCGACCGTGCGTACGCCGAGGGTCTGCTCGTTTTCGAGGCGCTGCTCGATATCGGGGATGCCGCGCACGCGGCCGATGCCGTCGAGATTCTGCGCGAAGACGTTGGGCAGCACGGTGACGACGTGGAAGTGCTTGCCGTAGGGCAGGATGTTGAGGAACAGGATCACCAGGGCGCTGTGGGCCCAGAAGCCGGCCTGCCACCAGAAGTGAACCGCCGCGTCGGACCAGCCCGCCATGGCGCGGGCCGCCAGCGAGGCGAACGGCGCATAGCCCAGCATCGGCGTGGCCGGGTCGCCGGCGGCGCGGGCCTGGCGGATGATCTCGCAGCCTTCGTAGATCAGGTCGGCCTTCATCATCACGAAGATGATCGCCAGAATCAGCCAGGCTTCGCCACTGAGCGTCAGCCGCCGCGGGCGGGCCACGGCCCGGTAGTAGGCGAAGATCAGCACGCCTGCGATCACCAGAACGGTGAAGATGTCGCGCAGCAGATAGTAGAGCCGGCCGATGGCGTACTCGGGCGCGAAGATGCCCAGGTGAAACTCGGGCGCAAAGCCGCGGCCCCACAGGATCAGCGTGTTGATCAGCAGTACCAGAAAGCCGAAGAAGACCAGGATGTGGGCCAGCCCCGAGCCGGGGTAGCGGGTCATGCGGGCCTGGCCGATGGCGTACTTGAGCGTGGCGGCGAGTCGGCGGGGCACCTGGTCGGCCCGGTTGGCCGGCTCGCGGGCCACCATCATCAGTTGCCAGCGTCGCCAGGCCGAGTACGCAAACGCACCGAAACCGCCCAACAGCAGGATGGTCATTACGATCGGGTTCATACCGCACCTCGCGCTTCGTGACCGCAGGTTTGAGCCGACATTGTAGGGCCAACCGCGCGGCGTGATAACAAGGCGCCTCCGGCAGTAATGCCGCTCGACGCCCGGCGGCGCATTGACCTCGAAGAGCCCGATCTGTATCGTGGCAAGTGAACGGTTGCAGGGTGTTCGGGCACCTTCAGGCACACGGCTCACGGGGCAGCGCTCACGGTTCCATGCGTCACGACCGGTTGCCCTGCGCGGCTGGGAATCCTTGTTGTCAGGCAGGAGGATGAAGCAATGAGAAAGGTGTGGAGCAGGTTGGTTGTCCATCTGGCAGCGTGTGTCGCGGCCCTGGCGCTGCCCGTCGAAGGCCTGGCCAGCCAGTTGATCTGGACGCAGTGGAACTCGATCTGGTACAGCGAGCTGGACGGCTCGGGGATGCAGCAACTCATCAGTGGCGTGCAGCCCGCGTACGACCTGCGGGTCGACGACGTAAACGGCAAGCTGTACTGGGGGGACACGCCCTACAGCCCCGGGCGGATCATGCGAGCCAACCTCGACGGCAGCCAGGTCGAGACCGTCTACACCTCTCAACCCGGCAGCGAAGTTCTGAACTTCGCCCTCGATACGGCCAACCAGCAGATCTACATAGCCCAGCCGTCGCTGAATACGGTCTCGCGTGTCGGTACGGACGGGACCGGATACACGCAACTGATCTATTCGCCCAACGCCAACGGCATGGAAATCGACCCGCTGGCGGGCCACATCTACTGGACCGAGCGCTTCGGCAACTACATCCGCCGGGCCAACCTCGACGGCACCGGGGTACAGACCATCTTCGCCACCAGTTGGCATCCCGGCGCCGTCGACGCCTGGACGATCGACCTCGATCCGGCCGCCGGCAAGATGTACTTCGCCGGCTACATCCCTTCCGACGGTTCCTACCACATCCAGGTGGCCAACCTGGACGGGACGGGCTTCCAGGAACTGCTGGCACTCAACGGCGCCCCCTGGGCGCTCCGTCTCGACCCGACCAGGAGCAAGCTGTACTGGGCCGAGAACAAATCGATCTATCGGGCCAACGTCGACGGTACCGGCCTGGAGCTGGTACTCACGGCGCCCGGCCCCATCCGCGGAATCGCTTTCGGGACCGTCCCCGAGCCGGCGACGATCGGGCTGCTCATCGCTGGCGGCCTGGCCCTGGCCAGGCGCCGCTCGTGACCGGTCGCTGAGCCGCCAGCGGGTTTTCGAGCTGCACGCGCCGCGGCGCCCCCCGAAAAAACGGGGCGCCGTCGGCTTTGCGCCCGCCGGCGTGGCCGCTTATTTGAACCCGGCGCCGGCGGCCGGTAGCATAAGGTGGTCTGGGGCGAAGGCTGGGCCGGTGCAGTGCACCGGTCGGGCAACGGGTCAGGGTCGGAAGGCAGCAGCCCACCCGGTCCGGTCCACGTGCATCGTCAACCTGGCCCGAGCCCCAGGCGTTTTGTTCGCGCACCAGACGCCCGGCGTCGGCCCAGCGGGCCGCGACGACATCGGCGACATTCGTCATGGCATACACCGTACTGGCACGCAAGTATCGCAGCCGCACCTTCGAGGAGGTCATCGGCCAGGAGCCGGTGGCAACCACGCTGGTCAACGCCATCAAGGCCGGCCGGATTCACCACGGCTATCTGTTCACCGGCACGCGCGGCGTCGGCAAGACCAGCATGGCCCGCATTCTGGCCAAGGCGCTCAACTGCCTCTCGTTCGACGCCCCCACCACCACGCCCTGCTGCGAGTGCGAGGCCTGCAAGGCCATCGCCGAGGGCCAGGACATCGACGTGATCGAGATCGACGCCGCCAGCAACACCGGTGTCGACAACATCCGCGAGCTGCGCAGCAACACGGCCTACCGCCCGGCGCGCAGCCGCTACAAGATCTACATCATCGACGAAGTACACATGCTCAGCACGGGGGCCTTCAACG
>CAZRSM010000365.1:0-4575 GCA_964602755.1 uncultured Planctomycetales bacterium | reverse complement strand
CAGGTGCCGCTGGCTCAACTGGCCGAGATCAACGTGCACAAGGGGCCGCCGGCCATCAAGAGCGAAAACGCCCGCAAGACCGCCTGGGTCTATGTCGACTTGACCACCAGCGACGTCGGCGGCTGGGTCGAGCAGGCCAAGCGCCACATCGAGCAGCAGGTCGAGATTCCGCCGGGCTACTCGCTGGTCTGGTCGGGCCAGTACGAGTACATCCAGGCGGCCAACCGGCGGCTGGCGGTGGCCGTGCCGGCGGTCTTCGTGCTGATCGTGCTGCTGCTGTACATGTCGCACAAGAGCTGGTTCGACACCTGCGTGGTGCTGCTGGCGGTGCCCTTCAGCCTGATCGGGGCGGTGTGGTTCATGTACCTGGCGGGCTACAACATGTCGCTGGCGGTGTGGGTGGGGCTGATCGCCCTGGCCGGCCTGGACGCCGAAACCGGCATGGTCATGCTGCTGTATCTGCACAACAGCTACGACCGCTTCAAGGCCCAGGGCCGCATGAAAACCATGGCCGACCTCAAGGCCGCCATCCACGAGGGCGCCGTGCTGCGCATCCGGCCCAAGACCATGACCGTCATGACCACCATGCTCGGCCTGGTGCCTATCATGATCGGCACCGAAACCGGCTCGGACGTGATGAAGCGCATGGCGGCCCCCATGTTCGGCGGCCTGCTCACCAGCTTCGCCATGGAGCTGCTGATCTACCCGGTCATCTTCCTGGTCGCCAAGCAGTTCGAGCTGCGCCGCGCCCAGCGCAAGGCGGTTCTGGAGGCCCAGCGGCCGCTGCAGTAGTCAGTGCACAGGCGGGGACGCAGGGCTCGAGGGGGTAAGGCCGGGACGAAGGATGACACCTTCGGCATTCGGTGGGGACGCCGGCGGCGCGTGGCGCTGGCAAGCCGGCGCTTGCCCATGCCACCCGGCGCGCGTGCCGGGCAACTCCCCTCCCTTGCAGGGCGGGGCCAGGGGGAGGGTCGAGGCTGCGAATGCAGACCGGGATCGAGTGACGAATGGCAGCAACACGCAGGCGCAGTATCCGTGGTGGGCAGTGCCCACCACCCTGCGGGGTGGCGTTCCTGGCGGTGTCGGCGGTCGTCAGCCGACCGTCTCGGCGACTTCCTCGTTCGGCGCGAACCCGCGGCGCAACGTGTTCTCGGTGATGCTCCGCGGCTGCGTGAACTGGATGAGATAGTCCGGCCCGCCGGTCTTGATCCCCGCGCCGCTGAGGCGCCAGCCGCCGAAGGGCTGCAGATCGACGCGCGGGTCGGTGATCTTGCGGTTGATGAACAGGTTGCCGCACTCGCAGCAGCGCCGCGCGTGGTCGATGTTGGCCGGGCTGCGTGAGAACACGCCGCCGCAGAGGCTGTAGTCGCCGCGGTTGAACAGCTCGACCGCCTCGGCGAAATCGCGGGCGGTGACGATCGCCAGCAGTGGCCCGGGCAGATGACGCGTGGCGATGGCGGCCTGCGGGTCGACGCGGGTGAAGACCGCCGGCCCCACGAACGCCGCCCCGTCGCTGGCCCGGACGGCCTCGTCGGCGTCGATCCGCAGCACGCACTCGGCGGCTGCGCTGGTCTCGTCGATCAGACGGCTGGCCGCCTCGGCCGCCGACTGGTCGATCAGCGGCGGCACGAAGGTGGCCGGGTCGTCGGCCGGGCCGATGCTCACGCCGCGGACGGCCTCGGTCAGCCGCTCGACGAAGCGCTGCTCGATGCTCTCGAGCACGATGCAGCGCCGCGCCGACGAGCAACGCTGCCCCGCGAAGCCGAAAGCGCTTTCCTTGATGGCCTTGATGGCTTCGTCCAGGTCGGCATCCGAGTCGACGATCACCGGGTTGTTGCCGCCGGCGGAGACCACCAGCCGTTTGTAGCCCGGGGCGTTGGTCAGCGTGGCCCCGGCGCCACGGTGCAGGTGCTCGGCCGTCTCGGGCCGGCACGCCGCCGCCACGGTGGCCACGCCGGGATGAGCCGCCAGCGCCGCCCCGATCTCGGTTCCCGCTCCCGGCAGGAAGCTGACCGCGGTCGGCGGCAGGCCCGCCTGCCACAGCAGCTCCACCAGCCGGGCGCCGATCGCCGGGGCGCGCGACGAGGGCTTGATGATCACCGGGTTGCCGGTCACCAGGGCGGCGGCCGCCATCCCGGCCACACTGGCCAGCGGCGAGTTCCACGGCCCCAGCACGGCGGTTACGCCGCGGGGCATATAGGCGTACTCGTTGGTTTCGCCCGGGATGTCACGTCGACGGGCGTGGTCGCTGATGCGGATGGCCTCTTTGGCGTAGTAATTGCAGTAGTCGATGGCCTGCGAGACCTCCGCGTCGGCCTGGCGCCAGGGCATGCCAACCTCGAAAACCAGCAAACCCGCCAGATCGAAGCGCCGCTCCTGCATCAGCTCGGCGGCGCGCATGACGGCCGCCGCCCGCTGGCGCGGCTCGGTGTCGCGCCAGGCGGCGAAAGCCTGCTGGGCGCCTGCCACAGCCTGATCCACGTGCGACTGCCCGGCGCAAGCCGCCCGCGCGACCAGCTCGGCCGGGCGCGACGGGTTGCGCGATTCGACCCACTGGTCGCTGGTGGCCGTCTGGCCGCCGATGCGCATGGGCAGCTCGCAGCCTGCCGCGGCGCGGGCGTTGGCCAGTCCGGCCTGCATGGCCCGGCGGGCGTCTTCGCGCGCAAAGTCGGTGTTGGGGACGTTCTCGAAGGGGTCCATGATCGGTTCCTCGAACTCGTACTTGACGATGATCGGCTGCTGGTAGGGGGGCGTCTGCCGGCCGGTCTGCTCGGGGTCGCGCAGCAGCACTTCGCGCGGCGTATCCTCGGTGGCGCTGCGCAGGAAGCCCTCGTTGGCGGTGTTCTCAAGCAGGCGGCGGATCAGATACGCCATGCCGGGCAGCAACTGGCCATAGGGCGTATAGATGCGGCAGCGATAACCCATGTCGACCGCCGCGTACTTGATGGGGTCGCCCATGCCGTAGAGCATCTGCAGCTCGAAGGCATAATCGGGCACGTCCCAGAGCTGCTTGAGCGCCATGGCGTGGGCCAGGCTGCGCACGTTATGGCTGGCGAACGCGGCGGGCGTGTGGCGCCAGTTGGCCAGCAGCACGCGCGTCATGCGTTCGTAGCAGGCATCCGACTGCCACTTCTGCTGCCACACCGGGCACGGCCAGCCGGCCTGGGCGGCCCAGACCGTTTCCGAGTCCCAGTAGGCGCCCTTGACCAGCCGCACCCACACGGGCGTGCCGCGCCTTTTGGCCCAGGCCACCGTGCGCTGCACGTCGCGGTCGCCGTCCTTGAGGTAGGCCTGCAGCACGATGCCGAAGTGCGGATAGTCGCGGAACTCCGGCTCGCACAGCAGCTGCTCGCAGAGCTGGAGCGTCAGGTCCTTGATGGCGTAGTGCTCCATGTCGATATGGATGTGCACGCTGCCGGCCATGGCCTGGCGCAGCAGCGGCCGCAGCATCTCCTTGGCGTGGTCGATACTGCGCTGCGGTGCGATGGCGTCCAGCCCCGGGTGCAGGCTGGTAAGCTTGACCGAGACGTTGACCCGCGGCAGAGCTACGCCGTCACCCTCGTCGATCAGCGGCACGGGATGCCAGCCGCGCGCATGTCGCGGCAGCTCGGTGATCAGGTCGAGATAAGTGGCCTGGTACGCTTCGGCTTCGCTCCGTGAGAGCGCCGCCTCGCCCAGCACGTCGATGGTGAAGGCCATCTGCCGGTCGCGCAGCCGCACGATGGCCCGCTCGGCCTGTTCGATGGTGGTGCCGGCGATGAAGCGCCCGGCCATCTTGAGCGCGCCCTGCCAGGCGGCCCGCGCCAGGAGCCGCGCCCGCCAGCCGCTCAGATCGTCGAAGTCGCAGACGCGCTCGGCCAGGGCGATCAGCCGTTGCGCGGCGGGGGCGTCGTCGAGTTCGGCCAGCGGCGACCTCGGCCCGTTGCGCCGCCGAACGAAGTACTCGCGCAGGTGTCGGGCGATCTCACTGGGCACATAGCCCACGGTGGGCAGCACGTCGATGAAGCGGAAGGCCTGGACCTTGAGCCATTCGTTCTTCATGCACTGACGCAGGCCCAGCTCCTGCCACCACTCGGCCTGGAAGACCGACGGGCTGGCGTCGGCCATGCGGTCGAACATCTCGTGTCCGAGCCGCAGCGTAAGCTCCTCGATCCGCTGACGGGAAACGTGCAGGCTCACGAATCACCTCGCTGAAAGAGCACCGGCCGCCGGCCGGCAGATCCCCCTGCTGTCGGGCGCAGTGCAGCCTAAAGGGCGCGTGGCCATGATAACTATGGCGGCGGCGCTCGCCAATCGACCTGCCGCACGCGGCCTTGGTAACCTCCGAGTCGAGAGCATAAGATGTAAAGTGAGTCGATACCCGGGCCGCGACAGGTCGGGAGGAAACCATGTCGACGCGCGAAACCTGGCTCATCACCGGCGCGACCGGCCAGCTCGGCGGCCATTTGCTTTGCGAGCTGGAGCGCTTGCGACCGCAGGCCGCCGTCACCGCCCTTTGCCGGCGCGAAACGCCTCTGCCCACCGGGGCCGCGCAGGTGGTCCAGGACCTGGGCGACGTGACCGCCCTGCGCGAGC
>CAZRSM010000364.1:0-2439 GCA_964602755.1 uncultured Planctomycetales bacterium | reverse complement strand
GGCCACCCGTTGCTTGAAATCCCGGGCCTGTTCGCGGTTCGGATCCACGAAACGTTCACCCTGAACGCTGTCGGTCTCGATGTCGCGGCGCAGGAAGAAGATGTGGCGATGGTCGTGCTCGGCCAGTTGCGGCCGTTTTTCCAGCAATCGTTGCTGGAAGGGGGTGATCTTCAGGTAGGGGATGATACCCTCCACCACCTCGGCCTCGGTGGCGGCGGTGAAGTATTTGGCCTGCGCGTCCTTGTCCAGAACTTGCCGGGCGGCGCGTTGCAGCAGTTCGCGCAGGTCGTCCTCGATGGGTTGCCAGTGGGCCGGGTCGGCGGCGTCGCCCTGGCGTTCGCGCAGCAGCCAGGAGACGGGAACCTGGTTGCGGTCTTCCTGGTACCAGGCTTGCAGCCGTTGTTGTTCCCCGGCATCGAGGGCGCCGAGCAGGGCGTGGAACTCCCCGGCTTCGATGGCGTAGGGCAGCGGCACCCAGCCATAGCGGTCGCCCAGCATGACGAGGAAGTTGGGATGGGGGTGGGTCTTGCAGGCGCGAACCTCGCCCAGGCACAGCTCCAGGGTCTGCTGGTCCAGTTGCGCCTCGTGGTCGATGCCCCAGCGCAGGTCGATGGGCTGGAAGCGCACGCCACGGGCGCGGCAGTAGTCCTTGATCTCGGGAAAGACCCGGGTCTGGAGCAGACGCCGTTCCTGCTGGAAGTCCTCGAAGGTGGAAGAGACGAAGAGGCGAAAGACGTCGTGGTTCATGGTTTCTTCCCTGTCATGGGTGGTTCATCCGGTTGATGGTTTGTCTATAACGATTCATTGGCCCGCGTCACGCGACTTTGCCATGACTGCGCCGGGCGTACCATTCGGCGGTTTCGCCCAACAGCGCCAGTTCGGTCTCTTCCACCCGCTGGTGCAGGCCGCGCCGGGAGCGGAGGCCACGCAGCGCCTTTTCCTGCCGTTGCAGGAAGCGGCGCATTTCGCTGAAGGTGGCGATGCGCCCTTCGTAGTCCTGGGCGGCGGCCCAGGAGAGCACCCCCACGGCGAGCACCGGCAATACCACCGCCAGGACGCCCAGCGCCTGGGGCAGCATGGCGGCCATCGGCGCCGGCCAGTGGATCAGCCCGGCGACGGTGGCCAGCTTGACGCCCACGGCGGCGATGGCGGCGATGGAGAGGCCGTTGAAAAGGCGGTCGGCGCGGCGCAGCGCCCGTTGTTCCTTGCGGATCTTGCCGTCGTAGTAGGCGATCTGGCCTTGGGCGGGATCCGGGTCGGTGAGGCGCTCGCGCAGGTAGGCGTCGCGCAGGGCTTGCCAGTCGGCGGGCGGATTGTTGCGGCCATGGTGCAGGTGCAGCACGTTGAGGGTGCGCAGCAGGGGGCGCAGTTCCTCGGGCAGACGCAGCCGGAACAGGTAGTCCAGGGGCATGCGCAGGTGGCCCAGGGCGGCCACGGAACGGTTGATTTCGGTTACCAGGCGTGACAGCGCCCAGGGTTTCGAGGGGTTTGCGTGGTGCATCCGGCGGTGCGCCCCATAGCCCCAGCCCAGTACACCCAGCTCCGCCGCCAGCAACGCCACGGGCAGCCAGGGGAAGGCGTGGCCGTGGGCTTCGCCGTGAGTGGCCAGCACCAGTGTCGCCAGCAGGGTGGCGAGGATGTGGGTGATGATGACCACGCCGGCGATGGATTCGAAGCGCTTTCGTTCTCTTTCCGCCTTTTGGTCGGCGTGCCGCTTGATGGTTTCGGCGAACTGGCGCACGCTGGGCACCTCTCCTGCCGCAACCGGCGTGGCCAGGTCGTCGAGCACGGCGGGCAGCGCGGGGGGAGACCAGTGGTCGAAGCCATGCCGCTGTTCTTGCAGTTGCAGCGCACCATCCCGCAGGGCGACGCGGATATCCAGCACCGGGAGGCCCAGTTGCCGGGCCAGCTCCAGCAGATGGGTGGTGCCACCGGGGCGCGCGCCGTCATCGGCGTTGCGGAGGCAGATGACGAGATCGCTCTCCTGTACGATGGCCCAGTTGGCGTCTTCGAACCGGATGTTGCGCCGCCGGGCGTGACTGACAACCCGGCATTCGATGATGTGGTCGCTGTTCAGCAGCGCTTCGGCCTGTTGACGCTGCGCCGGCGTGAAGTCGGGCGTGCCGTCGGGGTCGGCGGCGTGGAGGAAGTCCTGTTCCGGTTGCGGCAGGAAAATCCGCTGGGGAATGCCCCCTTGGCGGCAGGCCCGGGTGAAGAGGGTATCGCCGCCGATGGCGACCTGCGACAGGCCGCAGAGAAAGCGACCCGCCCCCGCCTCTTCGACCAGGGCCTGCAAGTGCCAATGCAGACGCTGTTGCAGTTCCTGTTCCAGACGCTGGCGGCTGTCGTCATCCAGCTCGCCGGGAAACAGACGGCGGGAACCGGCGAAGCCGACCTGAATGACGCAGGGCAAGGACCCGTCCGTGGAAGATGGGGATG
>CAZRSM010000363.1:0-10078 GCA_964602755.1 uncultured Planctomycetales bacterium | reverse complement strand
GGGGCCTCGATCTCGTCTTTGACTTCCTGGCCGGCGGCATTGAGCGCCTGGTACTGGAAAACGGCCATGCGAAGTGCCTCCAAAAACGGCCCTAATCGTACATTATCAGACTTTGTGCCGCCCGCGCACGCTGGACGCCGGCGGTCGTTTCAACCACGAAGATTATTCGGCGCACCATGTGACCCGGCAACCGTCGTCCCGCCGCTGTGGCGCCCGGTGGTCAATCGACGTCCTCGGCCAGCGTTTCGCGTACCACCTCGTCGATGGTCGTCACGCCGTCGTAGATGCACAGCAGGCCGGCTTCACGCAGCGTGCGCATCCCGCGCTTGCGGGCCTCGGCCCGCAGTACCGAGCTGGACGCACTGCGCATGATGAGTTCACGAATCTCGTCGTCGAGCAGCATGATCTCGTATATCGCCTGGCGGCCTTTGTAGCCGGTGTTGTTGCAGTACTCGCAGCCTTTGCCGAAGTAGAACGTCCGCCCCGCCACGTCCTCCGGCAACAGGTTCAGCTGCATGAGCTGAGCCTCGCCGGGTTCGTATTCTTCCTTGCAATTCAGGCACACGCGTCGCACCAGCCGCTGGGCGATGATCGCCTCCAGCGTGGCGGTCACCAGGAACGGCTCGAGCCCCAGGTCGAGCAGACGCGCTATCGAGCTGGGAGCATCGTTGGTGTGCAGCGTCGAGAAGACCAGGTGGCCGGTCAGCGACGCCTGCACCGAGATTTGCGCCGTCTCCAGGTCGCGGATCTCGCCCACCAGGATAATGTCAGGGTCCTGACGCAGAAAGCTGCGCAGGCAGCGGGCGAAGGTCAGCCCGATCTCCGGCCTGACCTGGCACTGGACCATCCCGTCGATGTCGTACTCGACCGGGTCTTCGCTGGTCAGAATCTTGACCTCCGGGCGGTTGAGCTCCCGCAGGGCCGAGTAGAGCGTGGTGGTCTTGCCCGAGCCGGTCGGGCCGGTGACGATGATGATGCCGTGCGGCTTGTGGATGAGCTGGCGCACCACGCCCAGCTCGTCCTCGCGGAAGCCGAGCTGCTCGAGGTCGAGATTGACCTGGGCACGGTCGAGCACGCGCAGCACGACGCTCTCGCCGAACATGGTCGGCAGCACGCTCACCCGCAGGTCGACCGGGCGGCCCTCGACCAGCAGCTCGATGCGCCCGTCCTGCGGGATCCGCCGCTCGGCGATGTCGAGATTGGCCATGACCTTGATACGCGAAGCGATGGCCATCGCGACGTGCTTGGGCGGCGGCACCATCTCGAACAGCACGCCGTCGATGCGGTAGCGCATCTTGAACTCGTCCTCGAACGGCTCGAAGTGGATGTCCGAGGCCTTGTCGCGGATGGCCTGCAGCAGCACCAGGTTGACCAGCTTCTTGACCGGCGTGCTTTCGGCCATCTCCTTGAGGTCGTCGAGGTCGATGGACTCGCCGCGGTTCTCGAACTTGGCCAGATCGGCGTTCTCGCTGATCTCCGAGATGATCTCGTTGATGGTCTCGGCCTGCTCTTCCGGGTAGAACCGGTTGAGGGCCTCGTTCAGGTCTTCGGGGGTGGTGACCCGCGCGACGACGTTGAAGCCCATCAGGGTCTTGAGATCGTCGGTGGCCTGGAAGTTGTCCGGGCTGTCGAGCGCGATACCCAGCGTGTTGGTCTCGCGGTCGTAGTCGGTGGGAATGATGCGGTAGGAGTGCGCCATCTGCGAGGGGATCATCTCGATCACGCTCTTGTCGATGTCGATGTCGGACAGCGCGATCGACTCCATGCCCATCTGGGCCGCCAGCGCCAGGTTGACGTCCTGCTCCTTGACGTAGCCCAGCTCGATCAGCAACTGGCCCAGCGGACCGCGTTTTTTCTTCTGGAGATCCAGCGCCTCGGACACCTGGGCGCGCGTCACCTTGCCCATCTTGATCAGGATGCGCCCCAGGGGCCGGCCCTTGAGCTGCGAGATCGGCGGCATGTCGCTGGTCCTGGCCATCCACACGCTCCTTGGCTGATAACCGCTTCATTATACGGGCAACGGCGCAACTGCCAATCGGCGATCGGCGAGTCGCCGCCCAAGGTGGAACCGGGCATCACGCGCGCAGACGCCAGCGGCACGCGATCTTGCGTGCCGCGCCCGCACGGCGCCGCCCGGCGCTGGCGCGCCCGAGCACTTCTGCGCAGCGCGAAGCCCTGCGGCGGGCGCCGACTACATGTCGAAGGAAACGTTCATCGTGAACGCGCCGGCGTCGAAGCAGAAGGGAATCTCGATCCAAGGCGCGCTGGTGGGTCGTTTCATTTCGTACGACCGTCCGATCACTACGGTGGGCAGACTCAGTTTGGGCGGCGGGTCGAGATCGAATTTCGACTTGGCCGAGCCGGCGACCATGTTGGCCAGCTCGGCCAGGGCATCGACGGCTTCGTCGTCTATCCGCCGCACCTGGACCCCCAGGAAACGGCTGGCCAGTTCGATGGCCGGCTCGGCGGGAAAACAGAGCGCCACACATCCGTTGGCCTGCCCTGTTATTCCGATAATCGAGGCGACCGCGCTGGCCGGCGGCTGACGGTCGGCGGTGGACAAACGGGGTGACTGCCGTTCCAGGTGCGTGTTGAGCATCAGCTCGAAAACGCTGTTAATGCTTTCGATGAACGGATTTATGTATTGCGCCTTCACCGTCGCCCCTCGCTGGCTGGGTCGTGTGCCCGCGGCGATCCTCCCGCGCACAAGAACTTGATCGGCCAAACGCCCCGATGCCATCAGTGAGCTGCCCGACCACCCTCCGGCAAGCCCGCTTGACATGCCCGCAGCGCGGCCTAGAGTTGGCCGGTCATGCTGACGCTGCACGCCTATATCCTGCGTGAGCTGCTCAAAGCCTTCGGACTGACCATCCTGGCCCTCTCGGGACTGTTCACGATGGCCGGCGGGCTGTTCGACGCCCTGCGCTTCGAGGGCGTCACCCCTGGTGACCTGTTTACCGTCCTGCCGATGCTCTTTCCGATCGTGCTGACCTTCACCATGCCGGTGGCGGCCCTGTTCGCGGCCACTCTCACCTACGGGCGGCTGGCGGCCGATAATGAGCTGGTTGCGGCCCGCGCCGCCGGCATCAACATCCACCGGCTGTTCCTTTCGGCCATGCTGCTGTCGGTCTTCGTGGCCCTGTTCACCGCGTTGTCGGCCAACCTGGTGATCCCCGAATTCATGAAGCGGCTCGAATACTACGCCCGCGGCAACGTGCGCGACATGGCATACCACCGCCTGTTGCAACGGGGCTACATCCGCTACGGCAAGCGCGGCAAGGACCAGTACATCCTCACCGCGCAACAGGTGCTCGCGGTCGACCCCGAGGAGCTGGTCGCCAAGGGGTTCGACCGGCCCGGCGAACACGTAAGCTATTTCTGGGTCGAGCAACCCACCTTCCTGCTGATCGACGGCCATGGCCAGCTCAAGCGGTTTTCGCTGGCCCAGGGCGGGCTGTGCCAGTTCGACACGCGCCGCAACCGCGTCGAGGTGACCATCTACGTCAAGGACGCCCGCGACTTCGAACCGGGCAAGAGCGTGGCACAGATCGAGTTGCAGAAGATCGGCCCGTATCCGGCCCCGATACGCTTCCCGGTCCGGCCGTCGATGCTCGATATCAAGACGCTATACGCCTGGCGCAACGCTCCCTGGCGCTCCCCCGACCTGGCCAGGGAGATCGACGGCCTGCTGCTCAAGATCCGCGGATACGTTTTCTACGTGGAGGCGGCCCGGCAACTGGCCGCCGGCGAACCGCTGCGGCTCAGCGATGCCGACGGCGCGCTTTACGAGATCTTCGCCGGCCAATGTGTAGCCGACCGCAAGAGCCTGACGCTGCTGGACGTGAGGGTCACGCGCCACGAGCCACAAGCCCGGCGCGTCACCAGCTTTGCCGCCCATCGTGGCCGCCTGGCGGCGGTCGGCACCGATGGCGGCAGCGAGGTGGTTCTCCGGCTCACGCGCGACGAAGAGCAGGCGGTGGTCGAGTACGCCGGCCAGGGGCCGCAGCAGCGCCGGGCCCGCAAGCACGACGAGTGGACGGCCCGCGGCCTGCAGATTCCGCCTGATATAGCGCAGCGCGTGGCCGCGATCACGCCCCGCGAGGTACTCGACGAGGCGGCGGCGCTGCCGGGCCAGGAGGTCTTCGGCGAAGCGCGCTCCAGGGTGATCGCCGACGCGGCCAAGCTGCGGCGCAAGGTCACGGGGCTGATCCACTTCCGGCTGGGCTATTCGCTCAGCGCGCTGGTGACGATCGTGATGGGGGCGGCCCTGGGAGTGGTCTTCCGCGGCTCGCGGGCGCTGGCGGCCTTCGGGCTGGCGTGTATCCCGTTCGGCACCGTCACCATCCTGATGCTGATGGGCCGGCAGTTGACCGAGCACGAAGCCACAGAGACGATCGGCCCGCTGATCATCTGGGGCGGGCTGCTGCTGGTGGCCCTGGCCGACGTGCTGATCTTGCGCGTGGGGGTCCGACGCTGAGGATGAGCGCATGACGATCCTGGATCGCTACATCGTCCGCACCTTTCTCGGCGGCTACGTCATCCTGATGGCCGTAGGCACCGGTCTGTACATCCTCACCGACCTGCTGGTCAACATCGACGAGTTCACCAAGGACGAGACCCTGCCGCTGCTGACCGTGCTCAAGCTGGTCGCCGACTATTACCTCTGCAACCTGCCGCTGTATTACTCGCAGCTCGGTGGCCCGCTGATGGCCATCGCGGCGGCCTTCACACTGGGCATGATGCTGCGCAACAACGAGCTGACCGCCCTGGTCGCGGCCGGCGTGCCGCTGCAGCGGCTGGCCGTGCCGGTGGTCGGCTGCAGCGTGCTGCTGGTGGCCCTGTGGCTGGCCAACCGCGAGCTGCTGATGCCGCAACTGGCCCACAAGATCTCGCGCAACCACGAAGATGTCATCGCCCAGCGCGTCGGCGGGGTGTATTGCGCCCGTGACGACCACAACGCCATCCTCACCGCGCTGAGCTTCATGCCGGCCCGGGGGCGGCTCGAACACGTCTACATCATCTATCCCGACGAGCAGGGCCGCCCGACCGGACTGGTCAAGGCCGACGCCGCCGTCTACGACCGGCAGGCCAGAGTCTGGCGGCTGGAGCGCGGCGTGCGGATCAAGATGTACCGCCCCCTGGCGCCGGGCGAAGCGCTGCGTCCGCTCTCGCCGGAGTACGTCGACGAATACCCCTATACGCTCACGCCCGAGCAGCTCACGTTGCGGCGCAACGCGCAGTGGGCCGACCTGCTGAGCATCCGCCAGCTCAACGCGCTGCTCGAGAGCCGCAACCTGACCAACCGGGCCCTGATCGACATGAGCAGGCACGTCCGGCTCACGCAGCCGCTGCTGCAATGGATCCTGCTGCTGCTGGCGATTCCGTTCTTCCTGGTGCGCGAGCCGGTCAACGTGATGGCCGCCGGCGGCAAGGCCCTGCTGCTGGCCGGAGCGTTCTACCTGGTGGCCTTCGTGGCCCACAGCGTGATCAAGGACGAAACGCACGCCGCCCTGATCGCGTGGATTCCCATCCTGGTCTTCGGACCGGTCTCGGCCATCCACCTGGCCAACGTCAAGACGTAGGCCCGACCGCCACGGGCCGGCGGCGCGCAGCGGCAAATGGCCCCGGGCCGCGCATGGTCCGGCTGGCGGCTACTGCCCGTCGGCCGCGTCGGGCTTCTCGCCCAGGACATAGCGTTTGAACCAGGCCAGGTCCCATTCCATCTTGGCCTGCCGCATGCTGAGCCGCCCCAGGCCGTGGCCCTGTTCGGGGTAGACCAGCAGCACGCTGGGCACCCCCAGGTACTGGTTGAGCGCCCGGAAGATCGTGCGGCTGTGCGGCACCGGCACGCGGGCGTCGTTGCCGCCGACGTGGATCAGCGTCGGTGTCTTGACCTTGCCGAAGTCCCAGATCGGCGACGAGCGGCGGTACTGGTCGGGCACTTCCCAGGGCAGGCCCTGCATGAAGTTGATGACGTGCCCTGGGGTGTCCTCGATACCCCACTGGATCAGCATGTCGGCGATGCCGGCCCCGCTGCTGGCGGCCTTGAACATGTCGCTGTGCGTAATCACGGCGTTGGTCAAGAAGCCGCCGTTGCTCCAGCCCATGATGCCCAGCTTGTCCTCGTCGGCGATGCCGCGATGGATCATGGCGTTCACGCCGGCCAGGATGTCCTGGACCTCGATGTCGTTCTCGTGCCCGATCAGGTCGGTCATGAACTTGTCGCCGTAACCGGTCGAGCCGTGATAGTTGGGGCTGAGCACCGCGAAGCCGTTGGCCGGCAGGATAGTGCGGCCATAGCACCAGAAGCGGAAACCGAGCTTGGTCGACGCGGTCGGGCCGCCGTGGATCTCGACGATCATCGGCAGCGGGCCATCGGCCTTGGGATCATAGCCAAAGGGCAGTTCGAGCACGCCCTCGATCTCGTCGCCGTTGGCCCCCTGCCAGGTGACCAGCGAGATCTGCGGCAGCTTCCAGGTGGCCATTTGCGGGTTGTTGTCGGTGAGGCGCTTGTACTCGCCTGGGCCGCCGGCCAGGAAGACGTCGCGGGCGTGCGTGGGGCTGCTGGCAACGATGGCCAGCGTGCGGCCGGTGTCGGCGAAGCCGTAGGCGTGGACCACGATGTCGCCGGGCGTGAGCACGCGATACTCGCCCTGGCCCTCGGCGGTCACGTCGGTGATGCAGCCCACGTGCTGGCGGGCCCGCCACTCGACCAGGAAGCACAGGTCGTCGCTCATGGGGCGCCAGTGCAGTTGGCCGCCCACCGATGTCTCGTCGGTCGGCCGCTGGAGCTTGCGCACCTGCGGGCGCTCGTCGGCCCACCAGGCCAGGTAGATCTCGTTGGGATAGCCGTCCCAGCCGACCGTGAAGGCCAGCTTGCGCGAATCGGGCGACCAGGCCAGTTCCTCGATCCAGCCGTAGGGCGAGGCGACGCCCTGGCGGTACGGAGCGTCGGGCAGCGTGATCACCTCGCCGCTGTCGAGGTCGCACACGTCCACCCGCGACCAGCCCTCGTTGGTGATCAGGCGCTCATCGGGCGTGGTGTGCATGGCGATCAGCCGCCCGTTGGGCGAAACCGTGAACGAGCGGATGTAGCGGCCCTCGTCGACGAGCTTCTCGGCCCGCCAGGTGCGCAGATCGAGTTTCCAGATCTCCGAGACTTTGTGCGTGCCGGGCGAGCACCGGATGATGTCCTTGTGCCTGGCGCGCAGCTCGGCCCACTCGTCGACTTCCTCGTCGCGGTGGACCAGGTAGTAGAGCACGTCGGCGTCCGCGGACAGGTCGTAGGCCTCGATCCCGCCGTCGATGCGCGTAACCGGCGTCAGGTGCAGGCCGTCGGGACCGATGCGCCACACCTGGCGCGTGCCGTCGTAGGGCGGACTCTTGGCGTCGGCGAGCTTGCGGTTGGAAAGGAAGTAGATCCAGCGGCCCTGCGAATCGAAGCGCGGATCGCTGTCGGACGCCGGATCGAACGTCAGCCGCTGGGCCGCTCCCCCACCGGCGGCCGGCACGATCCAGAGGTCGGTGGTGCGCCGATCGGTGCTCTCGTTCCAGCGCAGGTCGGTGTAGACCACGAACTGGCCGTCGGGCGAGACGCGACAGCCGGTGATGATGGCCACGCTGGCGTAGTCCTCGATGGTGATGTCATGGTCGCGTACGGGCTGCTCGGCATGCAGCACCGCCCCGGCGACGATGATCCACAACGCGACGAAGCTGGCGGCTCTTCTCACGACGTTCTCCTTCGGATCCTCTGCCAAACCTGGCTCGTGTGATTGGTCAGGGGCCCCATTGTGAGACCGCGCGCCGGCCCAGGCAAGCCGCCCGCCGCCGCCGACCCGGTTTCCCGCAACCGACCGCGCGGTTAACCTGTAGACACATTTGACGACGCGGCTGCCGACGAGCATCTCATGCAGGGAAACACCATGACCAGAAGCAGATCGCAACTGACCCGACGCGAGTTTGTCAAAAAAACCGCCCTGGCCGGCCTGGCCGCTCCGTGGATCGTCTCGGCCACGGCCCTGGGACGCGACGGCGCGACGCCGGCCTCCGAACGCCTGACCATCGGCATGATCGGCCTGGGCAACATGGGCACCAACCACTTCAACTACCTGCTCAAACGCCGGCAGGTGCAGGTGGTGGCCCTGTGCGACGTCGACGCCGTCAAGCGCGAGAAAAAACGCCGGCAGGCCGACGAGCACTATGCCCAGCTCGCCGGTCGGGCCGGGTACCGCGGCTGCGAGGTCTACAACGAGTTCGAAAAACTGCTGGCCCGCAGCGATATCGACGCCGTGGTGATCGCCGTGCCCGACCACTGGCACGCCATCATCGCCATCGCCGCCTGCCGGGCCGGCAAGGACGTCTACTGCGAAAAGCCCCTCTCGCTGACCATCCGCGAAGCCGAGGAGATGGTGCGCGCCGCCCGGCGGCACGGCACGGTCTTCCAGACCGGCAGCCAGCAGCGCTCCAGCAGCAACTTCCGCCTGGCCTGCGAGATCGTGCGCAGCGGCCGCATCGGCAAGCTGCAGAAGGTGATCGTCAACATCGGCCCGCCGTCGACCGAGAAGTGCTTCCCCGCCCAGCCGGTACGCGAAGGGCTGGACTGGGACCGCTGGCTCGGCCCGGCCCCCTGGGCACCCTACAACGAAGAACGCTGCAGCGGCGACTATGGCGGCGGCTGGCGGCGGGTGCGCGATTACTCCGGCGGCATGACCACCGACTGGGGCGCCCACCACTACGACATCGCCCAGTGGGGCATGGGCGCCGACGGCAACGGACCGGTCGAAATCATCCCGCCCGAGCAGCCCTACGCCAAAGGCATCCGTTTCATCTACCGCAACGGCGTGGTCATGGAGCGCGGCGACTGCAACGGCGTGCTGTTTGTCGGCAGCGAGGGCAAGGTCGAGGTCAACCGCGGCCACCTCAAGACCTGGCCGGCGGAGTTGCAGAAAGAGCCGCTGGGGCCCTACGAGGTGCACCTCTACAAGAGCCCCGGCCATCACGAGGACTGGTTCGAGTGCATCCGCACCCGGCGGCGGCCGATCTGCGACGTGGCCATCGGCTGCAGCTCGGTCACCGTCTGCCATCTGTCCAACATCGCCTACTGGCTCAAGCGACCCATCAGGTGGGACCCGCAGAAGCGCGAGATCATCGGCGACGCCGAGGCCAGCCGCTGGCTCGACCGCCCCAAACGCGCCCCCTGGCGTCTGTATCTGTAAGCCGCACCCACCGGCGCGCCGGCAGGCGGGACTTGCTCCGCAGTCCGGCGTGGCGCTTCGAGGAGCAGCAACATGTTTCGCTCGATCACGTTGACGGCACTGGTGTCGATCCTCCCGGTCGCGTGGCCCGCGTCGGCGTACGCGCAGCAGCGCCACCCCTCGCCGCCCGAGCAGCAGCAGGCCCCCCCTACCGCAGATGAACTCGAACAATCCGCGCTGGCGGCCCGCATCGATGAACTGATTCCCCTGCTGGCCGCCGACGATCCGGCCACGCGCCAGCAGGCGCGCCAGGACTTCGAAGATCTCTGCCACCGTGCCGCGCGGCCCGGCGCCGACGAGGAACTGCGCCAGCTCGATACGCTGCTGGCCGAGCGGCTGCGCGATTCGGCTACGCCGCTGCCTGCCAGGCTCTGGATGCTCCGCCAGGCGGCCACCGTGAGCGGTCCCGAACTGCTGGAAACGCTTGCAGCGCTGCTGAGCGACCCCGAGCCGGCCGTGCGCGAGCACGCCCGCCGGGCGCTCGAGCGCTGCCCCGAGCCGGCCGCCGGCGCGGCCCTGCGGCAAGCCCTGGCCGATGCCAGCGACGTGGCCTGGCGCGTGGCCCTGATCAACTCACTGGCGGCACGGCACGACGAGAAGTGCGCGGCCACGCTGGCCGAGCTGGCCGCGGCTGACGAGCCGGCGGTGGCGGCGGCCGCCATCGCGGCCCTGGCCGACCTGGCCGATCCCGGCGCCCCGGAACGCCTGTACACCCTCTGGCGTCAGCTTGCTGACGGTCGGCGGTCGGCGGTCGCCGAGGGACTGCTGCGCGTCGCGCAGCGCTGGGTCGACGACCCGGCCCACCGCAGCAAGGCCGAGAAGTT
>CAZRSM010000362.1:0-2217 GCA_964602755.1 uncultured Planctomycetales bacterium | reverse complement strand
CAGACGGGCGACTCAAGCGGCAGGAGGTTTCATAACTTGCCTGATGACAAGTCGTTAATGACAGGCCGCCCAGTGAGGCGGGCATGCGGCCGCAGCGAAGCGAGCGTCGGCCGACCCCGCGGGGCCGATCGCACACTGCTGGCGCTGGCCGGCATGGCGGGGTTGGCGCTGGCGCTGTGTGCCGGCTGCGCCGTGCCGCAGCCGCGCGGCAAGGGCGTGCTGACGCACAAGCGCGAGCCGGTGACGCAGCGCGGCTACTGGCTGTATCTGCCGGAGGGTTACGACCGTTCGCCGGCCTCCAGCACGCGGCGTTATCCGGTGGTGGTCACGTTCCACGGCATGAAGCCGTTCGACGGGGCGCGGGCCCAGGCGCTCGAGTGGCAGCAGGAAGCCGACCGCTGGGGCTACATCGTGATCGCGCCGGAGCTGCGTACTTTCCGCGTCTTCGGGCAGTTCCCGCTGCGGACGGTCAGCCGCGAGTTCAAGGACGACGAGGTGGCCACGCTGGCGATCCTCGATCACGTTCTGCGGACCACGCGGGCCGACCGGCGTTATGTACTCTCCACGAGCTGGTCATCAGGGGGCTACATGGCCCACTACATGCTCAACCGCCACCCGGACCGATTCACGGCGCTGGCGGTGCGCCAGTCGAACTTCTCGGCCAGCGTGCTCGACCCTGACCTGACACGCAAGTCACGCTACTACCCTATCCTGATCGTCAACACGCAGAACGACTTCGGCATCTGCAAGAAGGAGTCGCGCCAGGCGGTCGAGTGGTACGAAGCTCACCACTACAAGAACGTCTACTGGGTCATCATCAAGAGCCTGGGGCACGAGCGGACCCCCGATCTGGCGGCGGACTTCTTCGGCCGCGTGGCGGGTGTGCAACCCAAGAGCCCGCCGGCCGTCCTGGCCCAGCGCCAGGCCATCGACGGCAACCGCGCCGGCATCGCCTTTCTGACCGGCAAGCACGCCGAGTTCGCAGCACCGCCGGCAGTCGAGGTCGCCACCGTCTCGGCCAACGCTCCGCAGATCAAACCCGATACGCGCGTCGTGCCGCTGGGTGGCCAGCCGCAACCCGCGCCGCGGGTGCGGCGGCCGGTGACTACCGCCTCGCCGACGGCGGCGGCCCGCGGCGCCCGGCAGGCCCCGCTGCCGCGCAGCCTGCTCAAGGTGCGCGTGACGATGGCGATCGGCATCCAGCCGCTGCACATCGGCTTCGCGGCCGAGTGTCCGTCGGACTGGCGTCGCACCGCGAACTTCACCTGGTCGCTGGACGGGCGGCCGATCGGCCACGGCGTCAGCGGACAGAAGACCATCACCACCGCCGGCGAACACACGCTGAGCGTGACGGTGGTCACCTCCAAGGGTGAAGAGTACCGGGCCTCAAGGACGATTCGCGTATTGCCGCGCGTCGACAAGGTCAGCTCGACCGGCAGTCCGTAGCATCAGCCGACCGACTTCCAACCTGGCAACCGGAAAGGCCGACGCAGAGCATGTCTGAAACCAACCTCAACGTCTGGGCGCCGTGGCGCATGGAGTACATCGAGGGGCTGGAAGACCGCGACGGCGGCGAGGGCTGCTTCTTGTGCCGCTATCGCGACGAGCGGCGGCAGGATGCACAGAACCACGTCCTGTGGCGCAGCGAACGCACGCTCGTGCTGCTCAATCGCTTTCCATACACCAACGGCCACCTCCTGGTCGCGCCGCTTGAACATCGCGGCCGGCTCGAGGAGCTGGACCACGAGACGCTGGTCGAGATGACGCTGCGCATCCGGGATGCCTTGCGCGTGCTCCAGGAAATCGTCCACGCCCAGGGTTTCAACATCGGCATGAACATCGGCCGTTGCGCCGGGGCCGGCTTGCCCGATCACGTGCATTGGCACATCGTGCCGCGCTGGGAAGGCGATACCAACTTCATGGCCGTCACCGGCGGCGTGCGGATAATCCCGCAGGCGCTCGAGGCGGTCGACCGCCAGTTCCGCGAAACGGCCCAACGGCTCGGCCTGCCGGCATGCTGAGCAGCATGTGAAAACCGAATAATCCCCGCCGCGACTCGTTTTCCCCAGCAGCAACTGACTGCCCGGACGTCACCACATGCGAGGGAGATGCTATGCGCGCGGTACGATGCAACTGGCGACGAGTGTTTGCGGGACTGGGGGCCATGCTGCTGGCGGGGGCGACGGCCGCCGTCCGGGCCGACCTGTACCAACCGAT
>CAZRSM010000361.1:0-1870 GCA_964602755.1 uncultured Planctomycetales bacterium | reverse complement strand
CCGGACGACGACCGCGTCGGCGGACGGTCTTCATCAGGTACACGTCGAGAAAGGAGGTGCGTCGTGAACCTGATACCCTGGCGAAAGAAACGCGAGCATCGTGAGCAGACCGACCCCGAATACGCCCTGGCGCGCTTTCGGGAAGACTTTGAAACGCTGCTGGACCGCTTCTTCCGGAACCCCTGGAGCCTGACCGGGTTCGGCTCGGTCTGGCCCGAGCTGGCCAACGTACCGCGGACCGACCTGGCCGACAACGAGAGTGAGGTCACCGTGACGATGGAACTGCCCGGCGTCGATCCCAAGGACGTCGAGATCACCATCACCGGCGACCTGCTCACCGTCCGCGGTGAAAAAAAGACCGAGCACGAAGAAAAGAAAAAGGACTACCACTACGTCGAGCGGCAGTTCGGTACGTTCCAGCGCACCATCCAACTGCCCAGCACGGTCGATCCCGGGAAGGTCGACGCCAAGTTCAAGCACGGCGTGCTGACGATCAACATCGCCAAACGCAGCGAAGCCAAGCCCAGGAAGATCACCGTGCGGCACGCCTGAGCCGCCGGCCGCGCCCGGACCGCGACGCCAGGGGAGCCGGGCGCCCTGCGCGCCGCGCAATCTCCCGGCCCCGGCAGCGTCCGGGGAAACCAACCGGCCGGCGCCGGACCGTGCCGCCCTGCCCCGCCGGCGCGAACAGCCCGGCGGGCACATGCGTAATATCACACGGCTGAGCCACACGCCCAGGCGCGGATCGACAAAACCAGAAAAAACTGACGGGAGGACGGGAGATGATCAGGTCGATTCTGATTGGTTGGACGATGCTGGCCTGCCTGTTCCTCTACGCCGTCGGTCTGTACCTGCTGATCGGCACGAGCGGCATGCCCACCATCGGGGTGGTGAGCATGCTGATGGCGGCCGGCCTGAGCTATGTCGCTTACGACACCATCCGCTGCGGCCCCGGCTACCTGCCGCGGCGCACTCCGGCCCGCCGCAAACGCTCGGTGACGCGGCGTCCGGCGCAGCCCGCGGCCGGGCGCCGGCCCGGCGTGCAGGTAGCGGTGAGCTGAACCGGCTGCAAACTTCAAACCGCGTGGGCACCCCTGGGGTGCAGAAAGGACGAACACGATGAAGAACACGACGCGCAATCTGGTACTGCTGGGCCTGCTGCTGGCCGCTACGACGCTGGTGGTCTGGTATCCCGAACTGACGGCGCGCGTGGCCTATGCCATGCAGAGCGCCCAGGCCGATGCCGCCGCGGCCCGCATTCGCTCGGCGCAGGACCTTTCCGACGCCTTCGCCAACGTGGCCGAGGTGATCCGCCCTTCGGTGGTGAGCATCAGCTCGGTCAAGAAAGTCACCGTGCACAACCGCCTGCCCGAGATTCCCTCGCCGCTGTTCGAGTTCTTTTCCGACCGCTTTGGACCGCTGCTGCGCGGCCCGCGCTCACGCCAGTACATGCAGCGCGGGCTGGGTACCGGCGTGATTGTCAGTGAGGACGGATACATCCTGACCAACAACCACGTGGTCGGCGGGGCCGACAAGGTACAGGTCCAGCTCTCCGACAAGCGCACCTTCGACGCCAAGGTCGTCGGCTCCGATCCCAAGACCGACCTGGCGGTGCTCAAGATCGACGCCGACAACCTGCACCCCGCCAGGCTGGGCGACTCCGACAGTCTCCGCGTCGGCGACTGGGTGGTCGCAGCCGGCAATCCCTTCGGCCTGACCGCCACCATCACCGCCGGCATCATCAGCGCCAAGGGCCGGGCCAACGTGGGCGTGGCCGACTATGAAGACTTCATCCAGACCGACGCCGCCATCAACCCCGGCAACAGCGGCGGGCCGCTGGTCAACCTGCGCGGCGAGGTCGTCGGCATCA
>CAZRSM010000360.1:0-3207 GCA_964602755.1 uncultured Planctomycetales bacterium | reverse complement strand
TGATGGGGCAGGTCGCGGATGAATCCCACCGTGTCGGAGAGCAGCGCGTAGCGATCGGACGACAGCTGCCAGCGCCGCGTGAGGGTGTCGAGCGTCATGAACAGGCGGTCGGCGGTGCGCGCGCCGGCGTCGGTCAGAGCGTTGAACAGCGTGGTCTTGCCGGCATTGGTATAGCCCACCAGCGAGACGGTGAACTGCTCGCGCCGGGTGCTGACTTCACGCTGCTTGCGCCGGTCGATCTCCTCGAGCTTGCGCCGCAGGAAGGCCACGCGTTTGGCGACGATACGGCGGTCGATCTCGATCTGGCGTTCGCCGGGGCCGCGCGTGCCGATGCCGCCGACCACCCCGGCGCTCGATCCGCCGCCGGCGCCGGCGATGCGCTCGAGGTGGGTCCACATGCCGCGCAGGCGCGGGGCGGTGTATTCGAGCTGGGCCAGCTCAACCTGCAAACGGGCTTCGGCGGTGCGGGCCCGCGAGGCGAAAATGTCGAGGATCAGCTCACTGCGGTCGAGCACCTTGCGGCCGGTGGCCTTTTCGATCTCGCGGATCTGGGAAGGCGAGAGGTCGTTGTCGAAGATGATGACGTCGATGGACTGGGCGTCGGCCCGCCGGCGCAGTTCTTCGAGCTTGCCCTTGCCGACGCCCGGAGTGGGGACGTAGCTGCGGCGACGCTGGATGGCGCGGTCAACCACCACGGCATTGGCGGAGCGCGCCAGCTCAGCCAGCTCGGCCAGCGGATCGCCGATCAGGGGGCGTCCGTCAGTGATAACGCCGACCAGCAATGCCCGCTCGCGCTTGACGGTCAGGTCTTCGCGGGGGGCCTGGTTGGCGAAACTGCTCCTGGCCATGCTGCTCCCGGCTCCGGCGGACCCGTGGGTCAGCCGAGTGGTGCTCGTCGTTTGCCGGCCCTCGCCCGCAGCGGGCAGGGGAGTGATGCGACTCCACCATAGTATAGCCGACGGGCGGTCGAGGCGCGCGGGATGGTCGCCGCCCAGCGGGCTTATCGGACGTCGGGTCAGAGCTGGCTGAGACGTTTGGGGCCGGCGGCCAGGACATCCGGGTCGCAGCCTTCGGCGAAGAGCTTGAAGTTCTCGATGTAGCGGGCAGCCAGACCGTCGTAGGTCTTCCAGTACTCGTCCTTGTCGCCCCAGGCGTTGGCCGGCTCGAGCACGTCCTGCGGCACTTCCGGGCAGGTCAGCGGCACCTCGAAACCGAAGAGCTTGTCCTTGCGGTACTTGACCTCGTCGAGCTTGCCGTCGAGGGCGGCGTTGAGCAGGTTGCGCGTGTGGCGGATGCTGATGCGCTTGCCCACGCCGAAGCGCCCGCCGACCCAGCCGGTGTTCACCAGCCAGCAGCGGCAGTTGTGCTTGGCCATCTTGGCCGCCAGCAGCCGGGCGTAGAAGAACGGGTGGTGGACCATGAACGGGGCGCCGAAGCAGGCGCTGAAGGTGATCTGCGGCTCGATGCCCAGGCCGATCTCGGTGCCGGCGATCTTGGCCGTGTAGCCGCTGATGAAGTGGTACATGGCCTGGTTCGAGTCGAGCCGGGCGATGGGCGGCAGGACGCCCTGGGCGTCGCAGGTCAGGAAGATGACGTTTCGCGGGTGCGAGCGCACGTAGCCCTCGGGCACCACGTTGGGGATCATGTCGATCGGGTACGAGGCCCGGGTGTTCTCGGTCAGCGAATCGTCGTCGAGGTCGATCCGCCGCGAGGTGCGGTCCCAGACGACGTTTTCGAGGATGGTGCCGAAGGCGTGGGTGGTGGCGTGGATCTGCGGCTCGTTCTCGGCCGAGAGGCGGATCACCTTGGCATAGCAGCCGCCCTCGAAGTTGAAGACGCCCTGCGCGCTCCAGCCGTGCTCGTCGTCGCCGATCAGCCGGCGGCGCGGGTCGGCCGACAAGGTGGTCTTGCCGGTGCCGGAGAGGCCGAAGAACAGGGCCACATCGTCGGCGGCGCCGACGTTGGCCGAGCAGTGCATGGCCATCACGTCGCGCAGCGGCAGCAGGTAGTTCATGACGGTGAAGATGCTCTTTTTGATTTCGCCGCCGTAGCTGGAATTGGCGATGATGCCCAGCCGCTGGGCGAAATTGAGCAGGATGGCGGTGTCGGTGCGGGTGCCGTCGATCCGCGGATCGACCTTGAACTTGGGGGCGGCGATCAGCGTGAACTCGGGTACGTGGCGTTTGAGCGCATCGCGGTCGTCGGTGGTCAGGAACATGTTGCGGGCGAAGTGGCTGTGCCAGGCGCGCGTGGTGATGACGCGGATCGGCATGCGGTATTCGGGGTCCGCCCCCGCAAAGCAGTCCTGCACGAACAGCTCCTCGTCCTGCAGGAAGGCTTGCAGGCGGGCCAGGACGCTGCTGAAGGTCGCCATGCTGGCCGGACGGTTGTACTCGCCCCACCAGATCCTGTCCTCGTTCTCCGGCTCGCGGACGACGAACTTGTCGGCCGCCGCCCGGGCGCTCCACTTGCCGGTGTTGACCACCAGCGGCCCGCCGCGGACCAGGTGCCCCTCGTTGCGGAAGACGGCTTCCTCGACCAGTGCCTCGGTGGGCAGGTTCCAGAAGACGCGGTCGAGATGCGTCAGGCCGTGGTTTTCGAGGCCGAAGTCGCTGGCCAACTCACCGGCCTGTTTCGTGGCCGGGGTATCGAATTCGAGGTATTTCATGGGCGCTACTCCGTGTTGAATAGCGAGATTCCAGTGGTCGGATGCCGGGGCCGGGGCCGTTTCCGCGATTCGGCGCGGTTCAGCTCCAGTCGCGCAGGAGTTTGCGCTGGCCGATGTACAGCTCGTTCGGCGAATTCGGGTCCAGGGCCCACTTCATCCGCTCGACGCCTTCGGTGATGTCCTTGATCGAGCCGCAGTAGCTGATGCGCAGGTGGCCGTCGAGGCCGAACTCGACTCCGGGAACGGTCACGACCTGCACCTTCTCCAGCAGGAAGTTGGCCAGCTTGGTCGAGTCCTTGTCGTAGTAGCTGAAGTCGGCGAACAGGTAGAACGTGCCGTCCGGCACCGTCACCCGCACCCCTTCAAAGGCGCGCAGCCGATCGACCAGGACGTTGCGGTTGTTCTCCAGTGTCGTGCACAGGCTCGCGACGCTGGCCTGCGTGCCGTCGAGCGCGGCGGCGGCCGCCCGCTGGAGCAGCACCGACGGGCCGGAGGTCTGGTGGCCCTGGATGTTGGTCATCACCTCGATCAGCCGCCGG
>CAZRSM010000359.1:0-4783 GCA_964602755.1 uncultured Planctomycetales bacterium | reverse complement strand
AATTGCAGCGGCACGATGATGGCACTGACCAGCCGGAACTCGACGCGTCCCTTGTAGAGCGCGTCGACGGTGCCGACGTAAAGGCCCGGCTTGCGCAGCTTGTCGCCGTCGTAGCTGACCCGCACGCGGGCGCTCTGTTCGCTGCGCAGGTAGATGCTCTGCTGGTTGACCCTGATCCAGTCGGCGTTGCTGCGCAGGGTGAACTTGCGCGTAAACGATGTGTGTGTCGAGCGGTCGCTGCTGGGCGCGAAGACCGGCTCGATGGTGAAGGTCTGCAGCTCCTCGTCGTGCGGGAACCACAGCCCGCGCCAGTAGGCCACGCGGCCGGTGGCCTCCGGCCCGCTGGGACTGCGGGTGCTGATGCGATAACCGATGACGGGATCCTGCCCGGCCTCGCGCAGCAGCCCGGAGAGGATCTCGGCCGCCTTGGGCAGGACCGGCACGCCCCAGCCCTGGTCCAGCACGGTGGTGCCCGCCACCGGCCGGGCGCTCAGGCACAAGGCCCGCTTGACGTCCCATGAGCGCACCCGCGCTTGCGGGTCGCGTGCCAGGGCGTCGCTGATCAGCAGGGCACACAGGCCGGCGGCGTACGGGCTGGCCATGCTCGTACCCGCCCAGAAATCGCCGTGCTGCACGTAGCGCGGCACGGTCGAGGTCGACCAGCCCGGCACCACGATATCCGGCTTGTCCAGTTCGCCGCCGCGCGACGAGAACGTCGTGATCACGGCGTCGGAAAGCTCGTAGCCGGCCACGTCGCGGCCGGTGTCGGCGGCCATCATCGCCCCCACGGTGATGATCTGGTTGGCCGCCGCCGGCGTGCCGATCGACGAGAGCCCCGGACCTTCGTTGCCGGCCGAGGTGCAGAACACCAGGTAGGGGTTGGCGGCCAGGAACTCGTCGACCCACTGGTCGATGTCCGAATCGCCCTCGATCACCGACTCGACGCCGTAGGAGAGATTGCAGACCACCGGCACGCCGTGCTCGCGGGCATACCGGCCGGCGTACTCGAGGGCGCCCTTGATGCTGTCGGTGACGCTGACGCCGCCCTTGGCGTTGTGGCCGATCTTGAGGCCGATCAGCTTGGCGCCGGGGGCGATGCCGTTGAAGCCCTCCTGGTTGTTGATGCGCCAGCCGGCGGCGATGCCGGCCACGTGCGTGCCATGCGCTCCGTCGTCCCAGAAGAAGACCACCTTGCGTTGCCGCAGGAAGATGTTGACCGCGAAGGTCACCGGCACGATGTCGTCTTCGGGCTGCTCGCGCTGCATGGTGAAGGTGTCGTAGTTGAGGTGGTAGTTGCGCAGCGGTTTTTCATCGGCGAAGCTGCGATCCAGGTCGGTGTCGACGAAACACAGTGCCTGGTCGTCGCCGTCGCCGCTGCAGGCCGTCAGCAGCACCGGCCACGTATCGTCGGTCGAGCCGTTGTCGTTGAGGTCGCTGACGTCGGCGTTGACGAACCTGCTCTCGTCGAAGGTGCCCAGCCAGAACATGCGCTGCTCGCCGCTCGGCGGCGCCGGCAACTCGGGCAGCTCGTACTCGATGGGGTCGCCGTCGTCTTCGTAGTCCACCAGCCTGCCGGTCTTTGCGTCGACGCGCACGCGGCGGCACTCGACGTCGCCCTCGCCGGTGAAGTCCTGCACGTCGATGACCTTGACCTGCCCGTCAGGCGTGCGGGTCAGGCCGGGGATGGACATTTCCAGCCCCGTATCCAGGATCGCGATGACCACCCCGCGGCCGTCGCTGTTCGGATGCTGCCGGAGAAACTCGTCCACCTGGCAGGTGGAGAGCGAAAGCTGGGTCCAGCTCGGCGGCTGGCCCGCCCAGGCGCCGGCCGTCATTACCAGTACCACGCTCGCACGAACCGCCCGAAAACGCATGTCTCTTGCCTCCTACCATCGGCCCTGGCAGTCGCCCCAGCGGGCAATGTACCGCCCCGCCGCCCGCTTGGCCACGCACGCCGGGCGCACCCTGCCGGGCCGCACGCACCGCCAACCGTGTTCGTGGTGGCCGGTGCCCGGCCGGCAGCCGTCCGCCGGCGGTTGCCGCGCTGCAGCGAAAGCGGGGATGCACGCCCTGCCCCGCTCAAGCTTCCACTTCGTAGTACGTCAACTCGCCGGAGCCGGTGTCGAGCAGCGCCACGCTCGGCGGCCGCGCGCGGTGCAGCGCCCCCGGGTTGATCAGCCGCAGCGAGCCGACCCGCTGGTCGAGCCGGCGATGCGTATGCCCGAAGACCACATAGTCCACGCCCGCGGCCAGGGCCGCCACGCGCGCCGTATCGCCGGCCTCGATGGCGCGCATGAGCCGGCTGAACGGCGCCTCGTGGCCGTGGTATACGTCGATCCGCCGTCCGCCCAGCGCCAGCCGCAGCGGCACGTCGCCCGGCGGCGTCAGACCGATCGTCTCGACGTAGCGGATCATGTATGGCACCGCCAGATCGGTATTGCCCCATACGAACCAGGCCTGGCGCCCGGCCAGCTCGTCCAGCACGCGCTCGTCGCCCACGTCGCCGCAGTGGATGAAGCTCGCCGCCCCGGCCTCTTCGAGCAGCGTCAGCGCCCGACGCGTGATCCGGTAACGCCCGTGCGTATCCGAGAGCAGTCCGATCTTCATGGCACGTCGCGGCTCAGCTTCGCAGCGAATCGAGGAACGATTCAAGGGTATCGTGGCGTTCCATGCGCTCCAGCAGCGTGGTCATGGCCCTGGCCGGGGGCAGGTCGAACAGTTGCCGCCTGAGCATGTTGGCCTTGTTGAGCACCTCGGGCGACAGCAGCTTCTCCTCTTTGCGGGTTCCCGACAGGCGCAGGTTGATCGCCGGCCAGATGCGCAGGTTGGCCATTTCGCGGTCGAGCGCCAGCTCCATGTTGCCGGTGCCCTTGAACTCCTGAAAGATGAAGTCGTCGGCCCGGCTGCCGGTGTCTATCAGGGCGGTGGCCATGATGGTCAGCGAGCCGCCGCCCTCCACGTTGCGGGCGGCGCCGAAGATCTGCTTGGGCTCCTGCAGGGCGCGGATGTCCAGCCCGCCCGTCATGGTGCGGCCGCTGCCGCGGCAGTAGTTGTTGAACGCCCGCGCCAGGCGTGTGATCGAGTCGAGCAGCACCAGCACGTGCCGGCCCACCTCGACCATCCGCCGGGCGCGCTCGATCACCAGCCGGGCCACGCGTACGTGCGACTCGACCGACAGATCGTTGCTCGAAGCGATCACCTCGCCGCGCACGCTGCGGCGCATCTCGGTGACCTCCTCCGGCCGTTCGTCGATCAGCAGCACGATCATGTGTATGTCGGGATAGTTGGTGGCCACGCCGTGGGCCATCTGCTCGAGCAGCACGGTCTTGCCCGTGCGCGGCGGCGCCACGATCAGACCGCGTTGTCCGCGTCCGATGGGCGTGAACAGGTCGACCACCCACATCGACTGCGGCCCGCCCTTGGTGCTGAAGCGCAGCGGCTCGAGTGGATCGATGGCCGTGGTGTCGCTCAGTGGCTTGGGCGGCAGCCAGTCCTTGACCGCGATGCCCTCGATCGTGTCGATGCTGGTCAGGCGGCGCCGACCACCGGCGCCTTCGCACTGCCCTTCCAGCAGCTCGCCGCCGCGCAGTTGCAGCTTGCGCACCAGCTCGATCGGCACGCGCGGATCGCTGTCGCGTGGCACCAGGTGGCGTTTGAGGTCGCGCAGGCAGGCGTTGCCGCCGTCGAGCAGTTCCAGGACTCCGCTGATGCTTTCGCGCGGCCCGTTGCCGCCTGCGCGTCTCTTTCGCTTGTTCATCGACCCTCCTGAGGTCATCGGCAGAGAATCACCCTTGCCGCGTGGCGTTCGGCCGCGCCATGGCGGCGCTGTCGCCCGGCAGCGGTGCCGGGGCCGCCGACAAGCGGGCAGAAAGGGCTTCTGTGAGTCAATCCTCGCGGACTACTTCGTTGCGCAGCGTGCCGATCCCGTCGATCTCGATCTCGATCATGTCACCGGCCCGCAGGAACACCGGCGGCGTGCGGGCGAACCCGACGCCCTCGGGCGTGCCCGTCAGGATGACGGTTCCCGGCAACAACGTGAACTGGTGTGACAGGTAACTGATCAACCGGGCACATGAATGGATCATGTTGGCCGTGTTGGAGTCCTGCATCACCCGCCCGTTGAGCCGGCTGCGGATGCCGCACTGCTGCGGGTCGATCTCGTCGGCCGTCACCAGATGCGGCCCCAGCGGACAGAAGGTGTCGAAACCCTTGGCCCGCGCCCACTGCCTGTCGTTGCGCTGGCAGTCGCGCGCCGACACGTCGTTGGCACAGGTGTAGCCCAGGACGCAGTCGAGGGCCGACTCTTCGCCGACGCGCCTGACCCGACGCCCGACAATGATCGCCAGTTCGGCCTCGAAGTCAACCTCGTCGGGCGCCGCCGCCGGCAGCACGATCGGCTGCTGGTGCCCGGTCAGCGCGGTGGTGGGCTTCATGAAGATCAGCGGGGCCTCGGGCAGCCGCGCCCCGGTTTCCTCGACGTGGGCCCGATAGTTGCGCCCGATCGCGAAGATGTTGGGCGGCTCGACCGGCGGCAGCCAGCGCCGCACGCGCAGCTCCCGGTCACCAAAACGCCACGGCTGCGTGAACAGATCGCCCAGCAGCGGCACCGCCACCTCGTCACCTGCCAGTCGGCCGGTCACGATCCGCCCGTCGTCGGCCTCGAAGCGCGCTATTCTCATCAGCTTTCCCCGCGGCCCGCCGTCGGCAGAACGCCGCATCAATAGAAGATGGTAACGATCAGGTGCTGGTCGGCGTGCTTGCCCTCGACCACCCCCACGTTGCT
>CAZRSM010000358.1:0-14162 GCA_964602755.1 uncultured Planctomycetales bacterium | reverse complement strand
CGACCTCTGGCTCTGGGAGCACGCGCGCCGGGTGGTCAGCAGCGCGCAGATGCTGGCCCTGCTGCCCGAGGCCCGCGTGATCGGCGAGGACCCGGCCGATTTGCAGGCGCTGGGCGCGGCGGCCCTGTTCGCCGATGCCGGCTGGGCCATCCAGGTGCGCGAAGGGCAGGTTGATCACTGGCAGGTGCTGTCGCGGCCGACCAACGACATCCAGCGCGAGTACGGAGCCGGCGCCTTGCAGGAACACGCCGCCGGACTGCTGCCCGACGAGCTGATCGACCGGGCGATGCACGCCATCCGGGAGTGCAACGATCGCTACACGCAACTGCCCGAGGCCCGGGCCCTGGCCGAAGCCGAGAATCTCGACGAGATCGGCATCATGTACGTGTTGCGGCAGTTCAGGCACTTCCAGACCGAGGGCCGGCCCATCGAGCAACTGGTGATCAACTGGAAACGCCAGGTCGAGTACCGCTACTGGGAAGCCCGCGTAAACGATTGCCTGCGCTGGGAAACCACCCGCCACATCGCCCGCGAACGGCTCAAGGCCGTCGAGCGCTTCATGAACGTGCTGGCCCGCGATTGCCACGGCGACGATCTGCGCAAGGCGCTCGAAGTCGCCGGCGTAGACGCCGGCCAGGTATTCGACCTGCCCGAGTCGTAGGCCGCACAACCGGCCCTCAGGCCCGCGCGTCGAACATGTTGTCCACGAACAGATCGAGCAGCCGCTCCATCACGGACCGCGGTACGTGCGGCTCGACGTGCAGCCCGCAGATGTTCATCCGCTGCCCCACCGTGCACATCGTGATCCCCAGACCGCTCAGCGGACCGGCCGCCCGCAGGCCGTAGAGATTCACGAACTCGGCACCGCAGAAGTCTCCCAGGCCGCGGGGAAGCAGGTTCATGAACCCCAGGGGCATGCTCGGCGAGCGCACCAGCCCGATCGGCAGCCGCGCCCGGCCGCGCTCCAGGCCGCGCTGGATCTCGCGTGCCAGCCGCTCGGTGCCCATCAGGCTCAGCAGTTTGAGGCCGGCCAGCCGACGCTGCATCGCGCCCGGTTCGAGCAGCCGCGCGGTCGCGGCCTGCAACTCGTCGGCCACGCGGCGCCGGTCGGCCGCCAGCTCGCGCGCGATGCGCACGGGCACCGTGGTGAAGACGTTGTGGCAGACCGGCCGATGATCGCGCCGCTTGCGATTCTCGACCAGGTGGAACGTCGAGTAGCTCTGGCCCTCCAGGCCCAGCTCGTCGGCCAGCGTGTCCAGGGCCTTGATCGCGCAGGCCCGCACGAAGTCGGCCACCCGCGCGAACCCGCACACGCCGGTCGCCGCGGCCTTGATCGCGCTCCATTGCTCCGGCTCGAAGCGCCTTACGAAGACCCGCAGCCGCTCGTCGCCCCGGCGTCTCTCGGCGCTGCCCAGGCGCACGGCGTCGCCGCTCGCGGCCGGCCACGCCTCGGGCGACTGGCGCAGCAACCGCACGCAGCGCCAGTAGCCGATGCGGTCGTCGAGCGTGCCGAAGCCGGGGTAGTCCTCGTCGCCGACGCTGGCCAGTGACTGCGGATCGACGCCGCTGCGGCCCAGGCGGACCAGCTCGCGCACGAGGTGCTCGCCGCCGCGGGCGTCGGCCAGCGCGTGCGGCCAGCGCAGCACGACCACGTCGCCGGCCGGCATGCCGCGCAGCACCCAGGCGCGCATCGGCGGCCCGGTCGCCAGATCGATCCGCTGGTTGACGAGGGTATCGAGCGTCGCCAGCAGGTCGGTCTGCTCCGGGCCGCTCAGCTCGACCAGTTGGACCGCTTGCTGCGCGTCCGCCGGCGGGCAGTCCAGGCGCCAGGCCGGCTGTCGCCACCACCAGCGCCGCACGAGCCGTCCGCCGGTCGCCGGATATAGCCGGTACAGGCCGGCCATGGCGCGGCATAGTCGCTCGAGCACGACCTCGCCGCGCAGCTCGATGTAGAAGTGGATGTCGGCCCCCCACAGGCCGCAGCGTTGCCAGGCGCGGTCTATGGCCAGAAAGAGCGCGTCGAGCGGATTGGGGTGCAGATAGCGGGCCATCGCAGGCATCATCTGGTTTTGGGCGGCCGGTGCAAGTGCCACCGGCGCAGTTGTGCTGGCAGGTGGCCGGCCGTTGCGGTAGGCTGGAGACTGGCACCATCAATGCAGACCTGCGCGCTCCAGTCCGGCTCGAACGGCAACTCGATCTACGTCGAGGCCGACGGCGTGCGCCTGCTGTTCGACGCCGGCATCAGCGGCCGCCGGGCGGCGTTGCGGCTCGACCACCACGGCCGCGATATTCGACAGGTCGACGCGCTGGTCATCTCGCACGACCACGCCGACCATGTGCGCTGCGCTGGCGTGTTTCAGCGCAAGTTCGGTCTACCGCTGTACATAAGCCCGCAGACCTACGCCGTGGTGGGCCACCAGCTCGGCCGGTTGCACGACGTGCGTTTTTTCCAGCCGGGTGAGTCGATCGAGTTCGGCAAGGTGGTCGTGCACACCATCCCCACGCCCCACGACGCCGCCGAAGGCGTCGCTTTCGTGGTTCAGTGCGGCTCGAAGCGGCTGGGTATCTTCACCGACCTGGGGCACCCCTGCGAGCACCTGCTGCGCGAGTTGGCGTCCGTCGACGCCGCCTACCTGGAAAGCAACTACGACCCCATGATGCTCGAGACCGGTCCTTACCCCTACGAGCTCAAGCTGCGCATTCGCGGCGCCGGGGGCCACCTGTCCAACGACGAGGCTGCTTTGGCGTTGCGGGCCTGCCGGCGACGGCATCGCTGGGTCGCGCTGGCCCACCTCAGCGAGCACAACAACCGGCCTGAGACCGCGCTGGCCACCGCGTATCGGCTGCTGGGTGACGCCGCTCCTGAGCTGCTGGTCGCCAGCCGTTACACGGTTTCGCCGATGCTGGCGGTCTGAGTGGCAGTCTTTGACGGTTGTGTAACCGACGGTTGCGCGGTTTCGCGGCGACGGATGCTTGGGCAAGGATAGCCACATGTTCGCATGATGTCAGGTTGCGGGGGTTATCGGGCGTCGTTTAGCCCCAGATGTCGCGTCCAGCGCGGCGTGCCACCCAACCCATTGTGGTTCAACCAGTTGCGAAAAAAGCGCATATTATCGAAACTTGGTTTGACCACCCCCATATCTTGCGTTATAGTAAAGGTTGCCCCCAAGATATCCGGCTGCACCTCGAGCGCCGGCCGGGGCTGGTGTGTTGCCTGGACTGCGACGCCTTTCCTACCGTGGTTCCAGGTCATTTGGTCATAAAGCGTTCGTGATTCTCATCATACAAGGGAGATCCAGGGATGGTCCCTCGCGCCCGCGGTACGGATTCGGCCCCCGGCAACGACGCCCCGCCCGAGCCACGACTCACTGCCAACGCCCTGCGGGTTCTCAAGGCCCGTTATCTCAAGAAGGACGAATCCGGGCAGGTCTGCGAAACCCCGCGCGATCTGTTTCTGCGCGTCGCCCGGACGATCGCCGGGGTCGAAGAGCTTTACGGCACCCCTGAGCCCGAGCGCCGCCAATGGCAACGGCGCTTCTACGACCTGATGGCCTCGGGCGACTTCCTGCCCAACTCGCCCACGCTCATGAACGCCGGCCGCGAAATGGGCATGCTCAGCGCCTGTTTCGTGCTGCCGGTGCGCGATTCGGTCAACGACATCTTCGACAGCATCAAGCACACGGCCCTGATTCAGAAAGCCGGCGGCGGAACCGGCTTCGCCTTCGACGAGCTGCGGCCCACCGGCGACTACATCCGCAGCAGCGGCGGCACCACCAGCGGCCCCATCAGCTTCTGGCGGGCTTTCAGCGAAGCTACCAACGCCATCCAGCAGGGTGCCTTCCGCCGCGGGGCCAACATGGTAATGATGTATGTCCACCACCCCGACATCCTCAAGTTCCTGCACGCCAAGCAGGACCTGCAGCAGTTCACCAACTACAACATCTCGGTCAAGATCACCGACACCTGGATGCGCGAGCTGCTCGAGGATCCCGATTCGCCGCACATCGTCCGCAACCCGCGCACCGGGCGCTGCGCCGTGCTGCCGCGCAGGCTGGACATCTGGAAGTACGACGTGCGCGACCTGATCGAGGTGGACTGCGTCGAGCCGGTCGAGCGCAACTCGCGCGCCGCCTATTACACCACGCCGCGCATCACCGGCCCGCTGCCCGAGGAGCTGCGCGGCAAGGTCTGCACCAAGCGCGACATCTGGGACATCATCATCAACAACGCCTGGCAGACCGGTGAGCCGGGCATCGTCTTCATCGACCGCATCAACGAACACAACCCCACGCCGCACCTGGGCCGCATCGAGGCCACCAACCCCTGCGGCGAACAGCCGCTGCTGCCGTACGAAGCCTGCAACTTGGGCAGCATCAACCTGCGCAACTTCGTGCGCGACCAGTGCAGTCCGCAGGCCCGCGTCGACTGGGACGCCCTGCGGCGCACGGTGCACGTGGCGACGCGGTTCCTCGACAACGTGATCGACGCCAACAACTACCCCCTGCCCGAGATCGAGCAGATGTGCAAGGCCAACCGCAAGATCGGGCTGGGCGTGATGGGCTTTGCCGACGCGCTCTACGCGCTGGGCGTGCCGTACGACAGCGAGGAAGGTGTGGCCTGGGGCGAGCGCTTCATGCGTTTCATCAACGAAGAGTCGCACAACTACAGCGAGTACCTGGCCCAGGTGCGCGGCTGCTTCCCCAACTGGCAGGGCAGCGTCTGGCAAACCCGCCACAGCCGCGTGATGCGCAACGCCACCACCACCACCGTGGCCCCCACCGGCACCATCAGCATCATCGCCAACTGCTCGGGCGGCATCGAGCCGCTGTTCTCGCTGGCTTTCATCCGCAATGTGCTGCGTGGCCAAAGGGAAGGCGAGCGCCCGCTGGTCGAGGTCAACGAGCTGTTCCGCCAGGTGGCAGGCCGGCACGGCCTCGATACCGACGAGCTGTTCGACCGCGTGGCCCGCGAAGGCACGCTGCGGGACATCGCCGAGGTTCCCGAGGACGTCAAGCGCGTCTTCGTCTGTGCGCATGACATCGCCCCCGAATGGCACATGCGCATGCAGGCGGCCTTCCAGCGCCACTGCGATTCGTCGATCAGCAAGACCATCAACTTCCCGCACGAGGCCACAAAGCAGGACGTCGAGAAGATCTACAAGCTGGCCTTCGAGCTGGGCTGCAAGGGCGTCACCGTCTACCGCGACGGCTGCCGCGACTTCCAGCCCATGGCCCTCAAGCGCGACGAGCAGAACCAGAAAAAGGAGGGCGCCGCGATGCAACCGTCCGTCCCCCAGCCCGCCCAGGCTCCCGCTGCCGGCACCGCGGGCGAAAAACCGCAACGCCTCATCGCCGAAACCCAGCCGCCTGCGCCGGCCGGCAACGGTAACGGCAACGGTAATGGCAACGGCCACGGACGTCCGGCCGGTCAGCGGCCGGCCGCCGAGCCGGCCACCCGCACCACCGTCATCCCCGTGCCGCCGCGCATCGAGCCGCAGGACCTGCCCGAGATCGTCAGTGGCCTGCGCATCCGGCAGATGACGCCGTTCGGCAACATGCACGTGAAGATCACGGTGGACCCGCGGGCCGAGCGTGAGCTGGAGGTTTTCGCCCAGTTGGGCAAGGGCGGCGACGTGGCCACCAGCGACCTCGAGGCCATCTGTCGCATGGTTTCGCTGTGGCTGCGGGCCGGCGGGAGCCTCAAGCACGTGATCAAGCAGCTCTCGGGCATCGGCTCGTCGCTCCAGATTCCGACCCGTTCGGGGCGCATCATGTCGCTGGGCGACGGGTTGGCAACTGCGCTCAAGAAATACACCCGTGCCAAGGAACGTTTCGGCCTGCGGGCCCTGCTGCTGGGCGAGATCGACCTCTCCGAGCTGGATCGGCCCTCCAATCCCGGCCCTGGCAACCTGCACCGCGCCGAAACCGACCGAACCGCCGCCGCCCCGCTGCGCGAACGGCGCGACGCGCCGGCCCAGCGCCGCGCCGAGCAACGCCGCAGCGACCGCGATCTCGGCTCGGCCCCGGCCGCCAAGGCGACGCAGTCGGCGACCCGGGTCCGGTCGGCGGGCGGCGGCGAGCCCGAAGCCAATGCCACCAGCGTCGCGACCGTCATCGTGGCCGAGGCACCTTCTCCCCGCCCCGCCACCGCCGCGCCGTCGGTCGCGACGCCCGGGCCGGCCACCGTGGCTCTGCCCGCCGGCGAACAGCGCCGCGGCCAGTTCCACGACAGCGCCGCCGGCTACAAGCTCAAGTGCCCCGAGTGCGGCGGCGTGCTGGCCACGCAGGAAGGCTGCCGCAAGTGCCACGGCTGCGGCTGGTCGGCCTGCTGACGAACAACGCACCACCGGGCGTCACGCAGACCACGTGACGCCCAACTACGCGGGCGACGGTGGCGCGGCGTCGCCCGCTTGTGTTGCGCCCCCCGCGACGGAGAGCCGCGGCCGGGCTATCCTGTCGACCAGTCGGCGGGCCGGTGCCAGCCGTCCCGGATCAGTACTCGGCCAGGCAACAGAAGTTGCGCAGCAGAGGGGATGACCAACACCATGTCCAACGTAATCGCCGACAAGGTCGCCGCCGACATGAAGTCGGCCTCCTGGATCCGCGAGATGTTCGAGAAGGGCCGGCAGCTCAAGACCCGCTACGGCCCGGATCAGGTCCACGACTTCTCGCTGGGCAACCCCAACGGCGTCCCGCCGCAGAGCTTCTTCGAGGCCCTGCGGGCCGTGGCGTCCGAGCAGCGGCCCGAGCTGCACCGCTACATGCCCAACGTGGGCTTCGAGGAAACGCGCCAGGCCGTGGCCCGCTTCGCCATCCGCGAGTATCGCCTCGAGATCGATCCTGAGGGCGTGATCATGACCAGTGGCGCCGCCGGCGGCATGAACGTGGTCATGCGCGCCATCTGCAACCCCGGCGACGAGGTGATCGTGCTGGGGCCGTACTTCCCTGAGTACCGCTTCTACGTCGAGCAGGCCGGCGGCCGGGTCGTGCTGGTACAGACCGACGAGCAGTTCCAGCCCGACATCGACGCCATCCAGGCCGCCATCACCGACCGCACGCGGGCGCTGATCGTCAACACGCCCAACAACCCCAGCGGCGCGGTTTTCGAGGCCGAGCGCTGCCGGGCGCTGGCCGAGATGCTGGCCCGCTATGACAACCCCCAGCGGCCGATCTACCTGGTTACCGACGACCCCTATCGCCGCATCCTCTTCGACCTCGACTGGTGCCCCACCCCGGCGACCTGGTACCCGCGCACGATCATGGTCTCCAGCTATTCCAAGGATCTCAGCATCGCCGGCGAACGGGCCGGCTACGTCCTGGTGCCGCCGCAGGTGCCGCAGCGCGAGCTGCTGCTGGGGGCCATGACGATGCTCAACCGCACGCTGGGTTATGTGAACATGCCGGCCCTGATGCAGCGCGTGGTGGCGCGCTGCGCCGATGCGCTGTGCGATGTGGACTTCTATCGCACCAACCGCGATCTGCTGTGCAACGCCCTGCTCGAGTTCGGCTACGACCTGATCGTGCCGCGCGGGGCGCTGTATGCCTTCCCCAAGGCCCCCGGCGGCGACGACCTGGCGTTCGTCGACAAGCTCATGCAGTTCCGCATCCTCACGGTCCCCGGCCGCGGCTTCGGCCGCCCCGGCCACATCCGCATCAGCTTCTGCGTCGAGCGCGCCGTAATCGAACGTGCCCTGGACGGCTTCCGCCAGGCAATCGCCTGACCGCCAAGGACGCCGAGTCGCAGGGTGGGCACTGCCCACCGCGATTGCAGCGTGACAACGTTGGCCGGAAACCGCCAAGTACGCCAAGAAGAACGCCAGGGCTGCCTATCTCTTAGTCCCTACGTTCGTTCCCCCCACCGTCCCCCCTCTCAGGGGGGACCACAAGGGGGTTGAAGCCAACGAACACAACCCGCCGCCGCAAAGCCGCAGTGCTCCTCCGTGCCTCGGCGCCTTCGCTTATTAGTGTCACCGTGCCCTCCAACCCGTTCTTCTCTGCATTGCCCCGTCGTTCCCGGCTTCCGCCTTGCTGATGCCGCGCCGCCGGGGCACAATAGCCGCTCGGCATCCGACCGCCGCGGGGGGCTCACGGAGCACCGATGGCCTGGGCCTTGCGTCTGGTTCTGGACTTCCTCCGCAGCGACGACCTGCCCCCGCACGCCCGCGTCAACTTCGTGCGCGAGCGGCTGCACTATCTGCTGTGGTCGCTCGTGGTGGGGGCGGTCGAGGGCAACCTGGCCGGCATCGTGGTCACCAAGACCTTCGGGGCCTCGCAAACCCTGACCACCATCGTCTGGTCGGCCCCCATCGTGATGATGATGCTCAACGTCTTCTGGGGCGTCGTCATCCGCGGTCGGCGGCGCCTGCGGCTCTACATGGCCGTCGTCCTGGCGGCCTGCGGGCTGATTCTCTCGATGGCCTTTGCCTCGCCCGAGTGGCACCCCTGGGGCGGCTGGCTGTTCGCTTTCCAGGTCGCCGCGGCACACTTTTTCGTCACCGGTCTGGTCACGCTGCGCTCCTCGATGTGGAAGGTGAACTATCCGCACCGCCAACGCGGGCAGATCGTCGGCCGACTCCAGCAGATCCGCTTTCTGTTCGTACCCGTCTCGGGCATCGTGGTGGCCCGCATCTTCGACCTCGACCCCCAGTACTACCGCTACGTCTATCCGGCGGCCGCTGCCCTCGGCCTGATTTCGCTGCTGCCGCTGCGGCGCTTCGACGTGCGCGAACAGGACCTGCTGGAGACCAACGACCTCGCTCCCCGCCGCGGGCTGCTGGCCGGCCTGCGCGAAGCGGCCGGCATCCTGGCCCACGATGCGGCTTTTCGCCGCTACATGATCGCCCAGTTCACCCTCGGCTCGGCCAACTTCTTCACCGACCCGGTGCTGCTGGACGTGCTGGCCCGCCGACTCGAGCTGGGCTACCTGTCGGCCAACCTGCTGATGGCGGTGATCCCGGGGTTGTGCTCGTGGATGGCGATTCGGCTGTGGTCGCCCTATTTCGACCGCGTGGGTGTGCTGCGTTTCCGCGTGGTCAATTGCGTCGTCTGGATCGCCGCCTATGCCTTCGTGACCGCCGCGATGGTGCTGGTGGGCGCGGCACCTTCCGGTCTGCTGTGGCTGGCGATCGGTATCCTGGTTATAGGACGTGTGCTCAAAGGGGTAGCCCATGGCGGCGGGGTGATCGCATGGTCGATCGGGCATCTGCACTTCGCCGACAGCAGCCAGATGGACCTTTACATGAGCATCCACGTGGCGCTGACCGGCCTGCGGGCCCTGGCAATGCCTTTTATGGGACTGCTGGCCAACCGGGCACTGGGCAACGCCTCGTTCGCGGTGGCGATCGGGCTGTCGCTGGCGGCGCTGCTGATGTTCCGCAAACTGGCACGCGTGCGTCCTACCCCGGCCGGGGCCGAGGGCGACGAGATCCAGCCTCCGGCCGCGAACGTGTCGTGAGCGGTTTCAAGCCCGTGCCAACAAGACCGGCGGCGGGCGACATACGGTTGCCTCACGGGGCCGATCGTGGTACAAAGGAGGCTGGAGGTCAGGAGCGAGAGCAACATTTCCCGGCGACTCGGTGAGTGGGAAGTTGCATAATCTTTCACCGTGGTCTGACACACGGCAGGCACAGCGCCCCGGGCGGTGCGCTGGCCGAACACGGTACGCAGTTTCGGGAGTTGGCTTTCTGGGTTCCCCCAGCGACAGGCGCGGTGCCGCTACGCGTCTGCGTCGATAAGCAGCGGCAACCATACAGGAGGAGATGAGAAAATGCGGAAACTCGTTGGCGTTCTGGCAGTACTGAGCATCGGCTGCTTCGCCGTCTCGGCCAATGCAGCCACCTATGGCTGGGAAGACGGCGTCGGCACGATCCTCGGCTTCTACGGCAACATCTCGAACCCCACCAACGTGACGGACTTCGTGCACACCGGCAACCACGCGCTGCGGGTGACCGAGGATCCGGTGGGCGGCACGCCGCAAGCCTATGTGGCCTGGATCACCGGCCTGACCGACGGCGACATCGTTGACGCCAGCTTCTGGGCCTACGACGACACGCCCGGCGTTTCGCCGTCGGTACGCATCTGGGGTCACTACACAACCTCGGACGACATCAACAACTACCAGGGTTCGGCCAGCGGCAACTACGACTACACCCAGGGAATCGGCTGGGAGGAGATCGGCTGGAGCTGGACCTTCGACAGCAGCGGCGGCACCCGCGACGCGCTGGTCATCGAGGTGCGCCTGTACACCGGCGCCGACCCCACCGACTACTACATCGACGACCTGACCGTCACCACCAGCTCGCCCACCGCGCAGATCCACTTCGCGCCCGAGCCCGCCAGCATCGCCCTGCTGGCCCTCGGCGCCCTGGGCCTGCTGCGCCGCCGCTAGGCGGACCAACGCGTTTCTCGTCCGAAACGCTGTTGTCTTAAATAGACGGGCGGATCGTCAGCGTGGCGATCCGCCCCGCCTTTTTGCGCCACCAGCCCGCGGCCGGCCCACGCTGCTCTTGAACCGACGCGGGTACGCGTAGTAGAAGCCCACCTCCACCAGCTCGGCCGGCGTCCAGGCCGCGAACATCTCGCGCCGCTCGCTGTTGCTGAACTTCTCGGCACTCAGCAGAACCACGTAGCGCTCTTTGCGCAGCGCGCTCACCAGCCTGGCCAGCGCGTCGCTGTCGAACAACTCGCGGAAAATGAAAACGTGCACGTCGCGGCGCGGCGTCTCGACCCAGTACAGATGCCGCAACGTCTGGGCCCGCGAATAGCTGGCCAGGATCACCGTCCTGCGCGGCAACGGCGTGACCTTGACCGCCTCGCACAGTTGCATGTGATCGGCCACTTCGGCAGCCGCCACGCCGCGCGGCGACACGAAGCGATAGTTACCCGCCAGCAGCGCCAGCGGCACGCACGCGGCGGCCAGCGCCAGCCGGCGCCGGCGCTGCTGCAGGCCGTCGACGCCCAGGGCCAGCAGGATGCACAGGCCGATCAGGGCCGGCAGCAGGAAGTCGAGGTTGTCGACCGGGTGCATGTAGAAGTAGTAGGCCAGGTTGCCGGCCGTCAGGCCCAGCGCCAGCAGGACCGCCGGTCGGGCCCGGCGCCACTGGCTCAGGCCCCAGGCGGCCAGCAGCAGCCCCAGCGCGGTGAGGCTGGCACCGCGACCCTGCTGGCGCTGCCGGAAGGCCGTCTCTTCGTCCTGCTGCACCTGCTCGGGCCGGTAGCGGTCGCGCAGCAGCCCGAGGCCGCTGAGCTGCCAGCCCAGCTTGCTGGCGTCCCAGCCGACCTGCGACCAGGAGAACTGCGTGAAGCTCTCGCGGCCGGCGGCCTCGAGGCCCAGGCTGTAGCGCAACGCCGCGATCACGCGCTGCGTCGGCGAGGTCCGGGCTGCGTCGCTTCCCGCTCCCAGGATGCGGTCACGCATGGCGTCGTCGCGCGCGTGCAGCAGCGTGGGCTTCTCGCGCACCAGGTACCATCCGACGTTGAACGCCAGCGGCAGCAGGGCCAGTACCGCGCCGGCGAGCACGTCGCGCACGCGCAGCCGTGCCTGATGCCGGCTCAGCCACCACAGGGCCGCCAGCCCAGGCAGTATCAGCAATTCGGAGGGACGGTTGGTCACGGCCACGCCGGTCAGCAGCGCCGCCAGATGGAACCAGCGTCGCCCGCCGCCTTGCACGAAGCGCACCAGGCAATAGATACCGGCCAGCAGGAACAGCGCGTAAAACACGTAGACGTCGGCCAGGACGCTCTTGCGCCAGTAGGTCACGCTCAGCCCCAGCGTGGCCGCCGCCACCAGCGCCGGCCAGACGCGGCCGGTCAGCCGACGCAGCAGCGCGAAGAACAGCACCGCCCCCGCGACGCCGCAAACCACCTGCATGAGGTTGATCCGCCAGGCCACGCCCGGTCCCAGCGGCAGGTGGGCGAAGAGGTTGCCGATGGCGATTTCGAGGCCGTACCCCGGAGGATGGCACACGCCCAGCAGGGCCGACATGTATTGCAGCTCGGCGGCATCGCCCTTCCACACGCCGGGATAGAGCGTGCTGTAGTAGACCGCCGCCAGCAGCGCGGCCAGCGACAGGCCGGCCGCCCAGGTCGAGCGGCGACCGCGGGCGGCAACGTGCGGAGCATTGTGGTCGACAGTCGGTTGGTTGCTCACGGTCCTAGTATTCCAGGCGCTGGAAGTGCCGGGTGCCCAGCCACAGGGCCACGGCCGCCACGACGAAACTGCCGGCGACCAGGCCGACGACCACCATCAGGCCGCTGGTCGAGAGTTCGTTGACGGCCGCGGCGCGGTGGTTCATTTCACGGAAGGTCAGCACGCCGACGCCGGTGAGTTCGAGCCCCACGAAAGCCATGCTGACGATCAGGTTGAGCGTGCCGCCGAAGCCCGAGGCGATGCGGGCGGGATTGCGGCTGGCCAGGACGGGGAAGCGCGCCCCCAGTCCGATCGACAGACCCGAGAGGCCCACGCAGATGCCCAGGCAGACGGTGATATTGATCCAGGCATGGGTAGCCGGCAGGTTGAGCACGTCGACCGCCAGGCCCATGACGATGATCGCCGAGAGCCCGGTGACCGTCAGGGCGAACAGGAACTTGACTGCCAGCAGCGTCACGCGGCGCAGCGGCAGCAGCTCGAGCAGCCACAATTGCTGGCTCTCCAGCGACAGCAGCGGATAGACGAAGCGGCTGGTGAAGGTGGCCAGGATCAGGCTGACGGTGGTCAGGTTCAGGAAAGCGATCAGGCCCTTGATGTGCGGCTGGTCGATGTCGACCGGCAGGCGGCGCAGGTTGAGCACGTAGATCACCAGCAGCCCGAACATGATGACCATCTGGCTCCACTGGCGCGCATCGCGCGCGAAGGCCCGCAGGTCCTTGAGCATCACGCGCCGCAGCTTGAGCGGCAGATAGAAGAACAATACGGCGCACAGGGTCTCGGTGACCCAGCCGCGTTCGATGCGCTGGCGCTGGCGGCCGCGCTGGGCCCGGCTGTAGGCTTCGGGCCACCAGCGCGCCAGGATGTTGATCGTCAGCCACGACAGGAACGCCGCGTTGCCGATGGTGACCGCCAGGTAGAACAGGCTGTCACCCACGCGGTGCTCGAGCGCCGCGGCGATGCCCACCGCGGTCCAGGTACTGGGAATCATGGGTTGCTTGATGATGCCCATCTGCTTGAAGACCACGCGCAGCCACTGCTCGGCCAGCAGGGCGTTCTCGGAGATGCTGGTGAGCCAGTAGACGCCCGAGAGCAGCAGCAGCATGGCGGCCCCGATGGCCACCATGATCGGCCGCCGCGGGGCCCACATGGCTACCAGCCAGCCGGCCAGCAGGCCCACGCAGGCCGGTATGGCCACGAAACCGAGGAAGTGGCCCAGGAACAGCGGGTAGTAGTACCACGCGACGGGCGAGTTGTGGGCCACCGCCAGCATCAGCGGAATGCCCAGCAGCAGAAACGACCAGCTCGAGAGGACGATGCCCTCGATCCACTTGGTGACCACCACCGCGTGGGCATCCAGCGGCATCACCAGCAGAAAGCCGGCCTCTTCGCGGCCATAGAGGCTGCTGAAGGTCAGGATGGCATTCGAGAACGCCAGCATGATCGCCAGCACAACGAAGAAATGCACGAACAGGTGCTGGTCGGCCACGGCACCGACCTGCCCCCAACTGTGCACGTGTTGCAGCACCTCGCGCAGCAGGAAGTAGAGCGCCGCCCAGATCAGCACCAGCAGCGTGGCGACCAGCAGCGTGCGGCCCGGGGCCTCGCGCAACTGCTGATCGACCAGATTGCCCAACTGGCGCAGCCGCCAGCGCGCCAGCAGCCAAAGGTCGGCGCTGCCCGGGCGCGGCGGCGTGAGAGGCGGGCGGCTACTCATCGCGGTCCTGCTCCTGCTGCTCGGTCAGCCGCAAGAAGATGTCCTCCAGTCGGCCGCCGGCCTGGGCCTGGCGGCGCAGCTCTTCCAGCGTGCCCAGGGCGATCAGGTGCCCGCCGTTGATGATGCCGATGCGGTCGGCGATGGCCTCGGCCACGTCCAGGGTATGGGTGCTCATGAAGACCGTGCCGCCGGCCTCGGCGATTTCCCGGAACAGCAGCTTGATCACGCGGATGGTGCGGGGATCGAGGCCGACCACCGGCTCGTCGACCACCAGCAGCCGCGGGGCGTGGATCAGGGCGGC
>CAZRSM010000357.1:0-3128 GCA_964602755.1 uncultured Planctomycetales bacterium | reverse complement strand
GAAGCCGGAGAACTGGCCGGCGGTGTTGTCGCTGGTCGCCCCGCGCCGGTGGTGCTTGTGGTACAGCAGCCAGTTGGTGCCGATCTCGAGGTCGTGCAGCAGCTCGATGGCGTGAAACGGCCGCAGTGCTCCGCCGAGGCGCCAGATGTGCAGGTTGCTGGGGATCAGCGCCGCCGCGATGCCGGTATCGCGATATCCGAAGGCCGCGAAGCCGCGGTCGCGCGTGCCCGAGCGATTGCCGCCGACCGTGCTGACGGCGGAAAACAGCCGGTCGGCATCGCCACTGGCGAACATGTATTCCAGCGAGACCTGCGGCTGGCTCGGAACGTCCCACAGATACTCGATACCGACGTCCAGGCCCCAGGCCTCGATGCGCTCCTGCTTGCGGAAACCTCCATCGGGGAAGCTGCGCCCGCCTTCGGCCACCAGCTCGGCCCAGTAGTTGAGGTTGTGCACTATGCTGCCACGCGAGCCGACGCCCAGGTAGCGGCTGTCATAGCCGAAGGCCTGCAAGGGCAGCTTGGGCCGCTCGTCGGTGTGGTCGTCGTTCCAGACGAAGTAGGCGAAGGGCTGGTGGTCTTCCCAGCCGGTATAGCTGACCTCGACGCCGTAGAAGTAGCGGCCGGAATGGTTGGCCACCGGCAGGCTGCGGTCGATGTTGGGATAGCTGGCGATGGTCTTGGCCATCAGGCCGCGGATGCGCACGTCGTGTACCTGCAGTGTGAGCACCAGGGCATCGAGGGGCATGTCGAGCACATAGCCGGTGCCGATCTGCACCTCCTGCCGGCCGATCTTGAGGGCCAACTGGAGCGGGTCGGCCGGCTCACCGAGCCTGAACGCCCGGCCGATGTCGACGCGGTACCAGCCGCGGTCGAGGTTCGGGCCCACCCAGTCGCGCCGGCGGGTGTATTCGTCGCCGGGGTTGAAAGCCTCGAAGGTGAGCTTCATGCGGGCGAAGACCTCGTGCGCTCCGTCGTCGATGCTCAGGCGGGTCCACAGCGCCAGGCTGGGGCGGTGATGGATGCGTTGCGACTGCACGCCGTCGTTGAACAGGAAGAAGTAGTACTCGAGCCAGCCGCCCCATTGCCAGTCGACCAGGGCGTCGACCGGGGCCAGTTCGCGCCGCTGCTGGTCGAGCTTTTCGTCGATCAGCCGTTGTTGCTTGAGCAGGCTCTGACTCGTGGTTTCGCGGCCCTGACCGGCAGCGATCGTGGCCGCCGCGCCAGCGAGCATCACCGCGGTGAACATGCGTATTCGGTTCATGAACGCCAAGCTCCACGAGAGACGATTGGGACGTCCGCGGTCGTCCGCCGACCACGCCGGGCGAACCTGGAGACGAGCTTGGGCCGAAACGGCCCTCGGCGGGCCGCCAACCTGATTCGTAGCATGTAACCTCGACGCCGACCTGTCAACGCGACCTGCCGCGTGGCGCGCGGGGCCGGCAACCCCACGGCTCGCGCGGACTGCTGGTCGCCCGAAAACCAGCCACACCTGGCCCGCCGCCCGACGGCCGGCGTGTTCAGGGGTGGGCACCGGTTGTTCCAATCAGAGACCTGGCGGGGCCGCCCCGGCGTGGGCGGCATTACTTGCAGCCGCTGTCATGCCGGCCGGGCGGCTGTCCCCTGCGGCTGGCGTGCGGGGGCTGGCGATTGGCGGCGATCGGCGGAGTGTGCGGGCCGTTGCCGGCGATTGACGGAGTGTGCGGGCCGTTGCCGGCGGGCAGGGGCTTGGGGTTTGCGGGAGCACGGGGGCACTCGGCGACAGGATCCAAGGGTTTGCGCGAGCGGGGGCCGCTCGGCGGCTGCTGGTGGTCTTTCCAGGCTGACCGGGGTTTTTCCATGCGCCGGGGTTTTTCCCCGGTCGGGCGGCTTTATCCGCGACATTGGGATTAATCCTTTTTTCCAGAGCACATCTGTATTGGTCGCTAGCATGGGGACATGGAGCGGAAGTGTTGGCTTGCATTTCGCAGTGATTCAGGCGGCTGCGCCGCCGGCCATTCCGTCACGGGCCGCAGCACTCGCCCGGCCGGCTCCAGCCGCCTGCGGCGATCGGGCGCATGGTCGCGCTGCTCCGGATGATTCGTACTTTCACAGCAAGCAGTCGGGAGGTGTCGAATGTATACACCCAGTACGAGCAAGGGTAACCCGGTTGTCCGTCGTATGGCGGCGCTTGTGTTGGTGTTCACGCTGATGTGTTGTCATGCGGCTCTTGGCCAGAGTGATGACCCGTGTCCGCGCGCAGACAATACGCACGGCCGCTTCGGGGTGACGCAGGGCGAGTCCTGCGAGGCTCCCGCCGGGAGTTTCGAGTCGCGTTGCTGGATGTTCGAGTTTCGCGACATGAGGCAGAACGGTGCGAGGCAGAACGGTGCGCCGAGTATTCACGACGTCCCACCGGCCGGTTATCCGCTGAACATCGCGTTGCCGGAAGCGATCCTGATACCCGACCTGCCGCCGCGCACACTGGACCCGGTGGCCGGCACGGCACCGCTGGTGCCGGCGGAAGCTCGCTATCTGCGGGGTCCGACACCGTTCGCCGAACGTCCGACCGAGCACGAGGTCATCGATCTGGTTACCGGTACTCACATGTACCAGGAGACCGATTTCGAGCTGCCTTTTGGCGGGGCGGTGTTCCGCCACATCCGCACGCACGGCACGCCGACAGCTCCCTTGCCGTGTGTGACCTCAGAGGGGGAATACGGCTTCAGCAGCCGGGGCCGTTACAACCCCTACGGATGGTACTGGGACTGGAATGGTCTGGCGTGGATGAGCAGCGAGACGCCGCTGCTGCTGATAGACGCCTCGTATGAGCTGATCGGCGACGAGCTGACGCAGATATGCTACTTTCAGCCGGATGCACACCACTCCATTCCGTTCGTAAAAGAGGGCGATCCGAACAACCCGACCTACCGTGCCCCCGCGTGGTTCGATGCGACGATGGTGCGGCGTACGGAAGCCGACGGGGTCTATTACGACATCTGGACGCAGCGTGGCGCGCTCAAGTACACCTTCAAGGGCATGCCTTGCGGCGAGAACGGAGTGTACGAAGACCTGTGGTATTTCGAGGAGAACAACAACGGGGTCGTGGAGACCCACAACGTGCACGAGCCCGACAAGTACGGGTTCCCG
>CAZRSM010000356.1:0-2278 GCA_964602755.1 uncultured Planctomycetales bacterium | reverse complement strand
CTCTTGGCGCCCTTGGCGTCTTGGCGGTTTCTCGCCGGCGGTTGACGCCGGCTGCTGGTCGGCGTGCAATGGCAGATAGCGGTGCTGCCATGTTCGTGTTCGTAAGACACAAACCGATTGCTGCCTGGTGCTGCCTGCTGGCGGCCGCTGGCATTGTGAGCGCCCAACCGCCGAGCGATGCGAATCGGCGTCCGACCGGCCAACCGGCCGTCGCCAGCCGGCCGGCCGCTTCGCAGCCGGGCGAGTGGGCCGCCGTGTTGGCTGCGGTCCGCGAGTTCCAGCCCGGTTTGCGCATCGACTGGCAGCGGCAGCAGGTGCTGGTTGCCGGGCGGGTCGTGCTGCGCAGAGGACCACTGGAGTACTTCGCCTGTCGGCCCGGCAAGGAGCACGAAAGCATCGTGCTCATCGAGCCGGCCGCCACGCACGTCTACATGGCCCTGGGGCTGGTGGGGCTGGATCCTGGCCGACCGCCGCGCTGGGACGAGGCCCGTCAGCGCTGGATCGCCCCGACCGGCGACCAGGTTGACGTGCTGGTGCTGTATGAGCATCTCGGCCGATGGCGCTGTGCAGACGCCTGGGAGTGGATGCTGGCCGGCGAGCCGCCGCGGACGCCACTGTCGCAGCCGTGGGTCTTTTCGGGTTCGCTGGCTCGGCCCGACGGGCAACTGGTGGCCGACCGCGACGGCGATTTCATCGCCGTGGTTGACAAGCCGGCGGCGCTGCTGTGTTTGGCCGATGCTCACACGGATGCCAACGACCAGCTCTGGTGTGTGGCCAACCCGGAGAGAATCCCGCCGACGGGGACGCGGGTGTGGCTGGTGCTGCGGGCGGCACGCCCGCGCGACTGGCGGATCGCGCTGGCGGCCGACGGCAAGCTCACGCTCGAGGGCCGGCCGATAAGCGCCGAGCGTCTGGCCACGTTGCTGCAACGGCGCTGGCGGCTGACCGAACGCCGACCAGCGGTGATTCAGACGCCGCGCGGGCTCCAGCAGGCGGGGCGCGAACTGCGGCGTCGGCTGATCGAGCTGGGTGCCCCGGCGGCCTCGTTTCGTGTCCGGCTCATGCCGTCGCCGACGACCCGGCCGACAGAACACTGAGGCCGGGCGGCGGGCGGGGGGATGTGTACGAGAACCATCAGGCGTCAGTGGCGTCGCCTGCGCCGGCAGGGGGGGCGGGCGGCTGGGCATGCCGGCTGCGAGCGAGGTTGGGCGGGGTCGCGCAGGCTGCGCGGGTTGGCAGCCGCAGCGCAAGCGAACCGCCCGGCGACGCGGATCGGCCGGGCGGTGTGTGTTGTGGTTCGTGATTCGAAAGCCGAGCGGGCGCGACTGCGCGGATCCGCCGATCAGCCGCTGGTAAGCGTCGGGAAGGCCTCTTCCTCGGCTTCCTTCTGAATGAGTATCTTGGCCTTCATGAGGATCAGCAGGGTCTGGGTGTCCTTGACCTCGGTGGTGTTGGTGAAGGCCCGCTTGAGGACGGGGATCTTGCTGAGGATGGGGACACCGGCCTCGATCTCGACCTCGCCGACCTGCTTGAGCCCACCCAGCAGCACGGTGCCGCCGTCGGGCACCGAGACGGTGGTGCGGATGACGGTCTGTTCCTGGTCGGGCAGCAGTATGAAGATGCCGGGCGAATTGCCGCTGGCCCGCTGCACCTCGAACCGCTCGAAGGTCGGCTCGGTGGCCCGGTCGGTGCGCACGGTGATGGTGACGTACTTGCGATCGGCGCTGATGGTGCCCTCGACGTCGAGCGTGGTACCGCTCAGGGCGTTGGCCGTCACGGGCTGCACGCCGACCGCACCTTCGGCGACCGAGGGCTGCACGCTGGAGACGTACTGCCGCGTGCGGGTCACCGCCACGTAGGCCCGCTGCCCGTTGAACATCATCAGCCGCGGAGCCTGGACGATGCTCGAACGGCGATTGGCCTGCGTGGCGCGGATCAGGAAGTCGACCTGCAGGTTGTCCAGGAACGAGCCGGCGATGTTCAGGGCCGGGCTGAGGGCCTGGGTGGCCAGCGATCCGGGGATGCCGGTGTTGATGTTGCGCGGGTCGGCGATGTTGATCGAACCCTGCTGCGCCGTGATGGGCGTCATGTTGTTCAGGTGCGGGACCACGCCGGTGCCGTAGGGCACGAAGCCGGCGTTGGCATAGGGCTGGATCGGCACGGTCTGGCCCATGGGCACGCCGAACGGCGGCGGGGCCGGCAGCACGCCCGAGCGGGTGTAGGGCCGCGGGATCAGCACCTGGGCGCCGGTGAACGGGTCGGTGATCGGGGCGCCCTG
>CAZRSM010000355.1:0-4298 GCA_964602755.1 uncultured Planctomycetales bacterium | reverse complement strand
CTCGGCATCTTGGCGGTTTCTGGCGGACGCTGGCGCGCTGTGCTCGTGACATGCGGTGTCCACCCCGCGGCCCGGCGTCCTTGGCGGCGTCCCGGCGACCGTACCCGGCAGCGCCTGCAATACCACGCAGCGCGACAAAGGGAAGCGACCGAGAAGCGGGGATTGCGGCTGGCTCTCACTTGTGCATGATGCGCGACCACTTGCGCTGCAGCGTGTACCAGCGCGGGTTCAGCTCGTTGGGATAGCCCGGGCTGGCGGCCAGCAGGTCCCAGGCCGTCGGCGGGCAGTAGGGATACCAGTAGCCCTCGAACGAGTCCTCCGGGCACACGTGCAGCGGTTCGCCCGAGTACCAGGTGTAGCTGTGCGAAGTGTTCACCGGGAGCAGCCGGCCGATGGCATACCGCACCGCCGAGACGTGCCCGTCCTGAAACAGGATGTTGGCCTGGGCGCTGTGCTCGTCGGCAGTCAGGTGACGACCCCAGGCGACGGTGTTGTCGAACTGTGTCGGCCGGCTCCAGGTGCCGTCGGTCAGCACGTCGCCGCTGAGGTTGTAGATCGCGCTGGCATAAGCATCGCCGGCCAGCACGCGGCCCGAGGCCCCGCGCTGGCGCTGGGGGAACGAGCGTCGCCGGCCGTCCTCGCCGCCGGCGGCCCCCCCCAGCCAGCCGCTGGCGGCCAGCGGGGCACCGATGCCGTAGCTGTAGTCGATGCCGGCCTGCTCGTGGTCCAGGGGATAGACCAGCTCCGGGTGACGGCTGGTGTTGAACTCGTCAGGCAGCGTGTCCGCCGGACAGTAGCCCACGTGACGGGCCGCCCCGGTACGCGGACGGCGACCGGCAGTATCGACCGGCGGCAGCAGGCCCCGCTGGATCAGCACGTCGATCCAGGTGAAGCGCACCGCCCCACCGCCGTCGTCCCACAATGGATAGCAGCCCAGCTCGGTGTGCACGCTCTCGAGGGCCCGGCCCAACTGCTGCAACTGCCCGCTGCAGGTGGTCTGCATCGCCTTGGCGCGCGCCATCTGCAGAGGCGGCAGCGTGATCGCGATCAGCAGCACCACGATGCCCACCACGACCAGCAGCTCGGCCAGCGAGAACGCTCGCCGGCGCACGCGGACACTTGGCCGTAATCGGTTGCGCACGCTCATGAATGACGCCGATGATTGCTCTCGTCCTGCCACGGTCCCCCGCGGCCGCGGACGGATACTGAATGTTAGCCCGCCCCGGGCGTGCAAACAACCCGCCCGGGCTCGTCCGCGGCCGGCGTTGCGGTAACATCTACGTCGTCATGAGCAGCTATCGCATCCCCAAAGGCCGCACGCGCGTCGAGACCCGCGCCGGCAACTCGCGCTTCATCAGCACCATCGCGCCGGCGGCCACCATGCAGCAGGCCCAGGAGCTGCTGGCCGACGTGCGGGCGGAAATGCCCGACGCCACCCACCACGTCTACGCCTTTCGCATCGGTTACGGCAACAGCGTCAGCGAGCGTATGAGCGACGATGGCGAACCCTCCGGCACCGCCGGACCGCCCGCCCTGGCCGTACTGCGCGGGGCCGACATCGGCGACGTGGCCCTGGTCATAACCCGCTACTTCGGCGGTACCAGACTCGGCACCGGCGGCCTGGTCGCGGCTTACTCCGCCGCCGCCAAGGCCGCCATCGCCGCCGTCGAAACGGTCGAGAAGGTGCTGCGGCTGCCGTTGGAGCTGGAGCTGCCCTACGCTCTGCTCGAGCCGGCCCGTCGGCTGATCCAGGCCACCGACGGACTGATCGAGCGCGAGGATTTCACCGACGCCGTGCGTCTGAGAGTGCTCATCCCCGCCCAGCGGGCCGACGAGTTCGCCCAGCGACTGGCCAACCTCTCCGGCGGCCAGGTCTGCGCCCGCCCGGCCGAGCCCGACGCGCATTGATGCCGATGCGGCGATGGCGTATGGTTATGGTTCGTGCTGCCGCCGGCGCGCCGGTGCCACCGTTGACGGGGAGACTGCCAGCCATGCAGAACGAAGAAGTCGTCGAGCGTCTCAACCAACTGCTGCAACTCGAGTCCTCCGGCCTGCTGACCCGGCTCGAACAGGTCCAGCCGTTTGTCGAATGGGCCGATGCGGCGGCCGTGCCGCTGTTCAAGGAGATCGTGGCCGACGAGGAGGACTTCCGCCGGCTGCTGACCGAGGCCATCCTGGCCGTCGACGGCGTGCCCGCGCCCCCGGCGCCCGACGCCGCCAGTGCCGCGGTGCATTACCTCGACGCCCGCTACCTGCTGCCGCGGCTGATCGAGGACGAGCAGCGTCGCATTGCGGTTTACGAGCGGCTGGCCGGCCAGTTCCCGCCGGGCAGTCCCGCCGGGCCGACGGTCAGCGGCATTCTCGAACGTCACCGCCAGCACGTGGCCGCTTTGCAGGAGTTGCAGCGCAAGCTCGCCGAGCCGGCCGCGGCGCCCGCCGCCGTCGAGAGCGATGACGCCTGAGCAGTTGTCCGCCTGTGGGCTGTCGCTTTCCACCACGCAGTACCTGCGGCTCGAGCACTTCGTCCGGCTGCTGCTGCGCGAGAACCAGTGGGTCAACCTGACCGCCATCCGCGAGCCGCAGGCCGTCTGGCGGCTGCACATCTGCGAGAGCCTGGCGCTGCTGCCGCTGATCGAGCGCAGCAGAGCGCAGACGCTGCTCGATCTGGGAACGGGCGGCGGCTTGCCGGGCATCCCCCTGGCCTGCGTACGCGACGACCTGGCGATCACGCTGCTGGACGCCACGCGCAAGAAGCTGATCGCCTGCGAGCGCATGGTCACCGAACTGGGTCTGCGGCACGTGGGCTGGGTATGGGGCCGGGCCGAGGAGCTGGCCCACGACCAGCGGCTGCGCCAGCGGTTCGACGCAGTAACCGCCCGGGGCGTCGGGCCGCTGCCCACGCTGATCGAGTATGCCGCCGGCTTCGTGCGCGTCGGCGGGCAATGCTGGTTTTCCAAGTCCCTGGCCGGGATCGAGGCCGAGGTCGAACGCGCCAAGCGGGCCGCCGGCCAGTGCGGCCTGCGGCTGGCGGATCTGCACCGCTTTTCGCTGCCCGAGGAGCCGGGCCAGCGGGTGGTGGTGGTCTACCAGAAGCACAAATCCACGCCCAAACGCTTCCCGCGCGAGCCGGGCAGACCCAAACGCCGACCGCTGTGAGCGGCGTGGCCGGCTTGTCCCGTCGCCCGGGTGGCGCTATCCTTTGCGCAGCGGTGCTTTGCGCGCCGAGCAAGACGATCTGCGGCACCGGGCCGCCAGCGAGGGAGCGATTGTGATGAAACTGCGGGCAATCACCGCGGCCGGCCTTGTACTGGCGCTGCTGAGCGCCCCGGCCGCCCGAGCCGAAATCACCTCCTTTAGCGCCAGCGTGCAGGCCGAGGTCAGCGAGTCGATCGCCGGCGACGCCGGCGACAAGGACCGCGCCAGCGAGCAGTACCCCGGCACCAGTCTCGAACTGCCGATCCACGCTTTCGCCCGCCTGGTCAACGAATACGAGCGCGTCGAGGGCGTCGGGCTGGCGGCCGGCATGTTCAGCGACCCGCGCACCGCCAGCGGCGCCAACCCCGAGGAGCTGGCCCTCAACCTGGCGCTCAACAGCCTTGATTCGGACGTCTCGTATACCGGGCGGGTGCTGATCGAGGAGACGCGCGAGGTGATCTTCCGGCCCGGCGAGTTGCCGTTCGCCAGCGAAGGCGACCGCGTCGAGCTGCTGGGCCAGGTGGCTCTCGACGGCGTGCTGCTGCTGTTCGCCGTCGACGACAACGCCGACCTGACCGGGGCGCTGGCCGAGCTGGAATTCACGGTCACGCAGTCCGACGCCGCCAACGACAACCTGGTGCTGACGCGGGGGACGGTGACGCTCAGCGGCCAGGCCGACGGCCAGGCCCAGGTGAGCGCCGATGGGGCCATGCCGGCCAACCGGCTGCTGCGCACCAATCTGGCGGCGGTGATCAGCGACTTCGGCACCTTCCACACGGTCATCATCCCCGCGCTCTCGATCCCGTATCACTACTCGGTGGTGGTCGGCGAGCCGCTGGAGCTGACGGTGCGCGTCGTGGCCCGCGGGCGCAACCTGTCCGGCAGCGACGGGGCCGTGGTGGTGCTGGGCAGTCCCATGCAGCGGATCCAGGAGGTGATCGACCTGGTCAACGGCCGGCCCGTCGGCCAGAAGACCGTCGCTGCGGTGCAGGCCGCCCGCCGGCAGCGCGGCGGCGTGCCGCTCGAGTCGGACCTGTCGTTTCAGCCGCTGCTGCCGGCCTGCGGCATGCTGTCGCTGGAATCGGTACTGGGAGTGGTGGCCC
>CAZRSM010000354.1:0-1911 GCA_964602755.1 uncultured Planctomycetales bacterium | reverse complement strand
CTTCGAGATTGGTGGTGAACGGCACGGCTATCTCCGCCCGCTCGGCGAAGGTGATCACCATCACGCGCACCGGGCTGGCGTTGGTCGAGAAGAACGACCACCAGCGGTCGCGTGTGCCGCGCAGCGTGCGGATCAGCCGCTCGGCCTGCTCGGCGGCCTGCTCGAAGCGGCTGCGGCCGTCCGGCTCGATGGTTTTCATCGAGGCCGAGCGATCGAGCAGGATGACCACGCTCTGGTCGTCGGCCACCTCGCTGCGCACCACCGGCCGCGCCAGCGCCACCACGCCGGCGGCCAGGATGAGCAGTTGCAGCAGCAGCAGGAGACTTTTGCGCAGCCGTTGAAACGGGGCGTTGACCTGCAGGTCCTGCACCGCGCGGCGCCAGAGCAGCGTCGACGAGACGATCTCCCGTCGCCGACGCAGCTTGAGAAAGTAGAGGATCAGCAGCGCCGGGATTACCAGTGCCGCGATCCAGAACGCCAGTGGTGCCAGGAAGCTCACGTTGCAACCCCGCGCGTTGTACGTCGCGCTAGCTTACGCCAGCCGCGTGACCGGCCGGCCGACCGCCGGCCAGTGTGCGGCGCAAGCCACACGGCGGCTCGGCCGCGACCGACCGGCTCGGTTTGCCCGCAGTATAACGTGGATGCACTGCACTCGGAGAGCAATTGCAACGCGCGACGATCCCGGCCGCGCAACCGTCAAGTTCCGCCGGCGCAACCGCCGGGTCCCGGCCTGCGCCCCCCTGACGCGCGCCGGGGCCACAGCGAGCCGGCTGGTCGATCAGTAGCGCCGCAGGACGCCGACTACCACCCCCTGGATCTGCACGTTCCTGGCGAAGATGGGTTCGTAGGCCGGGTTGGTGGCCTCGAGACGCACGCCGCCCTTGACGCGATAGAAGCGTTTGAGCGTGGCTTCTTCACCGTCGATCAGCGCGACGACCATTTCGCCGTTGCGGGCGGTGTCGCGTTTTTCGACGATGACGTAGTCGCCGTCGGCGATATTGTCGCCGATCATGCTGTCGCCTTTGACGCGCAGCACGAAGCGCTCCTTGGGCGAACGGAACACGGCTTCGAGATCGAGATACTCGCGCTGCTCGATGGCCTCGATAGGTCTGCCGGCGGCGATGCGGCCGACCAGCGGCAGGCGCGTCTCGGCGTGTTCGCTGCGTTCGTCAGGCAGGACGGCCCCGGGCCTAAGTCGCAAAGAGCGTGCCTTGTGCCGGGAACGCTTGAGATAGCCTTTGGCGATCAGCTCTTCGACGTGCTCGAACGCGGTGACCTTGCTTACGCCCAGCGTGTCGGCGATTTCCTGCATGGTTGGCGAGTACCCGCGGGCGTTGATGAAGTTGCGGATGAAAGTCAGGACGCGAATCTGCTTGGGCGTGAGCGGCAGCGGCTCCTTGGGTGTCCGGGTGGCACGTCTCATCCGTCCATTCCTCCGAAAGATAGGCACTGAGTGTGCCGAAGATCACCGGCGGCAGGTTGCGGCGGGCGGCGGCCCAGGCGCGAATGTCGGCGGCGGAAACAGGCTGTCCGGCTCGAACTTTCGCCGGCCGCTCGGGCTGATGCTCGTTGAGGTGCGTCACCAAGGCGGCGACGCGCTGCTCGTCGAGCGGCGCCCGCTCGAGATCAAGCAGGCCTGGACCGGTGCTGTACAGCTCGTCCTGGAAATCTCCACCCGGCCCGAGGATGCACAACATGCGGCCGGCAATGTCGCTTTCCGCTGACACGACGCACTCCTTTGCGCTCAAGCCCGCATCCCGGCGCCGCGGGCACCCGACCAGGCGCCCTCCCGGCAAAAAGCAGCCGGGATGCCATCCGTCTCGAATAATAACCTAACATTGGCCGTGGGGCAAGTTTTTTTGACAACTTTTTTCGGCCCGCGTGCGGCTACATGTTGTGTCCATGCCGGCC
>CAZRSM010000353.1:0-7548 GCA_964602755.1 uncultured Planctomycetales bacterium | reverse complement strand
CGGGACGTTCCAGCAATTCAACGTGCGCATGTCGGAAGAGCGCGACATCGAGTGTCGCTGGATTCACGACCCCACCAATATCGACGAGTGGGCCTCCAAGATCGACGAAAACACGCGATTCATCTACGGCGAGTTACCCAGCAATCCGCAGCAGGGGTTCTTCGATATCGCGGCCGTCGCCGACCTGGCCCACAGCCACAACCTGCCGCTGATCGTCGACTCCACGGTGGCCTCGCCGGCCCTGCTGCGGCCGCTGTGTCACGGAGCCGACATCGTCGTGCAGAGCGCCACCAAGAGCCTGACCACCAGCGGCTTCGGCATCTGCGGGGCGGTGATCGCCCGCAAGAACCTGGTGACCAACATCGACAACGAGGACCTCAAGAAAGACTTCGCGCTCTACGTCAAATACCTGCCCAACCGCGATTACGGCCCCAACCTGCACCCCATGCAGGCGGTCCTCACCCTCAACGACATGCGCACCCTGCGCTCCAAGATGGACCTGCTCAGCCGCAACACCATGAAGGTGGCCGAATTCCTCCAGCAGCACCCGGAGGTCGAGAACGTGGCCTACCTGGGCCTGCCGGACCACCCGCTGCACGAGCTGGCCAGCAAGTACATGTGGCTGGTCGACGCCGAGTACGACGAGCAGTACGGCAAACCGGTCAACCGCTACGGCCACCTGATGTCGTTCTGCGTCAAGGGCGGCCACGAAGCGGCCCGCAGGTTCTTCGACAACCTGCAGCGCATCTGGCGGGCCACCGACCTGGGGCGCATCAAGAGCGTGGCCACCATCCCGGCCATCTCGACCCACCAGCAGCAGGGCGAGGAGGGTCGCCAACTGGCGCACATTCCCGACAACATGGTGCGGCTGTGCGTGGGCGCCGAGCACCCCGACGACATCATCGCCGACCTCGACCAGGCCCTGGCCAGGCTCAAGCGCAAGACCTGACCCGCACCGCCGGCCGATCGGCCGCCACGGGCGACACCGTCCGGCGGCCAGCGCGCCCGACCTGCATATATATCGGACACAGCAAATGTCTGGTTTGTCGGCGATTCGGTCCCGCGCGGCTTGACTCGCGGGCGGGCGCTAAATACAGTCCGCGCAGATTACGGGTTTTCAACCACGCCCGTTTCGGGCGGACGCGCCGCCGGCCCTCAAGCCGCCGGCTGTGACGCGTCGCCCCGACCCGGGCCGCTATCTCACCACTGCCTTGCAGCGAAAGGACCAGCCATGACAGAGTTCGCCAACGTTGGGGAGAAATCGGTGACCCGCGCTATTGTCCGCGGCTTTGCCAACGAGCTTATCGAGTATGCCGAAACCGATGTCGTGATCGTCGGCGCCGGGCCCGCCGGGCTGGTCGCCGGCCGCGACCTGGCCAGGGCCGGCCGCAAGGTCCTGCTGCTGGAGCGCAACAACTACCTCGGCGGCGGGTTCTGGATCGGCGGTTACCTGATGAACAAGGTCACCGTGCGTGCCCCGGCCCAGGAGCAGTTCGACCTGCTCAACGTGCCGTATGAGGAGGTCGAAGAGGGCCTCTACATGGCCGACGGTCCGCACGCCTGCTCCAAGCTGATCGCCTCGGCCTGCGAAGCCGGCGTCAAGATCATCAACCTGACCTCGGTCGAGGACGTGGTGCTCGACGAGCAGCAGCGCGTCGCCGGCGTGGTCATCAACTGGACGCCGGTGCAGTCGTTGCCGCGCCAGATCACCTGTGTCGACCCGGTGGCCATCGAGGCCCAGGTGGTGGTCGACGCCACCGGCCACGACGCCGCCGTCGCCAAGACGCTCGAAGCCCGCGGCCTGCTCAAGGTGCCCGGCAACGGCGCCATGAACGTGCGCCAGTCCGAGGGCGTGATCGTCGAGCGGACCGGCGAGGTCTACCCCGGCCTCTACGTGACCGGCATGGCCGTCGCCAGCGCCTTCGGCCTGCCGCGCATGGGACCGACCTTCGGCGGCATGCTGCTGTCGGGCCAGCGCCTGGCCGAGCTGCTGCTCGAGCAGACCAGCCCGGTCGAGCACGAAGTGGCCGAGCCGCTGACCGTCTAGCCTTTGACGCTGCCAACGCACACGGGCGCCGCGCGGCTCGGCCCGCGCAGCGCCCGTCTTGTCTGGGAACGGCCGGGTCCAGCCCGGCCTGCACCTAGTTGCCCGTGAACGCCGCCTGGAAGACGGCCAGGTCGCTCATGTCCACGTCGTCGTCCGGCTCGAAGTCGAAGATGTCCCCGCCGGCCGGCGGCGGTCCGGCCTCGGGACCGGTCAGGGCGGCGACGAACTGCTCGAAGTCGCTGATGTCCACGTCGCCGTCCACGTCGTAGTCGCCCGGCAGCCAGAGTCCCAGCGCGAAGTTGGCCTGCGTGTAGCCGGCCGGCTCGATCAGCACGCTGGGGCGCGCCACCTCGGCGTATCCGGGGGCCACCACCGACATCGGGATCTGCGTGCCGCCGGCCGCGGCCGGCAGGTGCGTGACCGCGAAGAAGCCGTTGCCGTCGGTGTAGGCCACGTCGAAGCCGTTGACCCTGACGGTGGCATCGTCGATCGGCGCTCCGGTGGTCCCGTCGGTCACGCGGCCGTAGACCACCCCCTCGGTGGCCAGGTTGGGATCGCGCCAGGGCATCGGCGGAGTCTGGGCCGGCTGGGTGAAGACGTTGGCCGCCACGTAAGCGTACCAGCTCCAGTCGCTGCCGGCCGGGCTGGTGCTGGCATAGGAGTAGGTGCACACCCCGTCGGCGCCGGCGTTGAGGGCGTAGTTGATCTCGTAGACGCTGTCCACGAAGTCGTTGAGGTAGATGCCCGGCCCCACGAAGATGTGCCGGTCGTAACGCCACACCAGCTCCTGGTTGACCCAGTTCTCGTACCAGGATGGGTAGGTGTCATAGTCGTAATACGTCATCGGAATGCCGGCGTCGAGATAGCCTTCCTCCATCCACAACCGCCAGTTCTGGAACAGCCGCCAGGAGTTGGTGTCCTGGAAGTTGCTGGGCGCGTCGCCCCACGTGATCAGCGCCGCCGTGTGCCGCAACGGCTGGCGCGGATTGTCGATGGTGGCCATCTCGACCTGGGCGCGGCGGATCAGCTCGGTGATCTCGCGCCGGCGGAAGTCTTCCCAGGGGGCGTAATCGACCGCCGGCGTGCCGCCGTAGCCGCTGATCTGCTGGAAGCGCGCCAGGCCGCTGCGCGCGTACCACGTATAGGCCGGATAGCCGGCGTCGGTGGTGGTATAGCGGATGTAGTCCCAGTGAATGCCGTCGATGTCGTAGTTGCTCACCAGTTCGCGTACGATCGAGATGAGATACTCCTGCACGTCGGGCGAGCCGGGATCCAGCGTGTAATAGCCGTTGATCGTCGCCGGCCCGCCGCCCATGTCGCCCGACGATACCATCAGCCACTCGGGGTGAGCGCTCAGCGTGGCGTTGCCGGCCGGCGGCCAGCTCGAACTGACCCGATAGGTCACCAGCCAGGGATGCACTTCCAGTCCGTTGGCGTGGGCCTGCTGGACGAGGTAGGCCAGCGGGTCGAAGCCGCTGCCGCCGCTGATGTCGCTGGCCCGCGGCACGATGGCCGAATCCCAGTAGGCCCCGTGCCCGCCGGCCCCGGTGTCCTGAAACGCCAGCACCTCCGGCAGAATCGCGTTGTAGTTGCCCTCCAGCGCCCGGGCGATCATGGCGTCGATCTCGGCGGCACTCTTGAAGCCTTCGTGAAAGGCATCGGCCCAGAAGCCGCGGAACTGCACCGGCAGCGGAGTCTGCTCGACGAACACCGCCGTCACCGTCTTGTCCTGGCCCATCAGCACGGTGGTGCTCGCCGAAGCCGGATCGGCCACCGGCGCCCCGCCCGAGACGGTCCAGTGGTGAAACTGATACCCGCCGTTGGCCACCGCCTGGATCGGCACCGTCTCGCCCAGATAGTACGTGTGGCTGCCCGCCGCCGGGCTGGTCTGGCCCCAGCCGCTGGGACTGACCGCCATGGTGAGCTGCACCGTGGTGGTCGTGGGCGTGAAGCGCACCGCGTCGGCGATCACCACGCTGGGGCCGGCGGCATTGTCGAGCGTGACGTAACCGCTCGTGCCGGCGTCGAACGCGAAGCTGCCCAGCGATACCCAGGTCTCGCCGTTGACCTGCTGGTTGACCACCACGTCGGTGCTGCCGGCGGCATGGTGTACCGTGAAAACAGCATCGCTGGCGCGGTTGGTGCCCTCGACGTACCAGATCTCGACCAGGTAGCCGCCGGCCTGCGGCAGGTCCGGGCGCCACTCGACCGCGGCGGGGCTGCCGCCCGCGGCGGTGGTCAGCGCCCAGTTGTAGTCGCTGCCATACGGATTGCCGTAGGCCCCGCTGTTCCAGGTGCCGTAGAGCACGCTGAATTCGGGGTCGCTGTTGTCCACCGTCACGCTCTGGGCACCCGCTGGCAGCGCGGCTGCCAGGATAACGGCAGCCAGGCATACCGATAACCGCAACCGGTTGGTGGTCGAAGACATGGTTTCCCTCCACTGCCCGCACCGCCCCGCGCCCCCAGGCGCCCGGCGGCGCGGCTGGTCGCCGGAAACTCCATCATAGCAGCCCGCCGGGGCCGGTGTTACGCAAAAATCACTCCCGCGGCGCCTGGCTGCCCGGCGCGGCCCGGGTCGCTACAATGCCCTCGGGGCTCGGCCCGCACGGAGTTTCGATGCTAGCGCTGCTCGCCAATTCACCAACCGTCGGCCAGTCGGCGGCCCTGCTGGCCGTCGGCGTGCTGGCCGGCGTGCTCGGCGGAGCTTTGGGCATCGGCGGCGGGCTGATCATGATTCCCGCCATGGTCCTGATCCTCGATCGCGCCTACGGCCCCAACTCGTTCCACCTGTTCAAACTCAGCGCTCTGACCACCGCCGTGATCCTCTCGCTGCCCGCGGTCGGGCAGCACCTGCGGGCCCGCGCGGTCGTCAAAGACATGATCCCCACGCTGATCACCTGGGCGCTGGTGGGCGTGGCGGCCGGCGTCTGGTTCTCGCTGGGGCTGATCGACGAACGAACCGGCACGCTGCGCCGCGCTTTCGGCCTGTTCATGCTGGCAGCCGTGGCGGCCAAGCTCTGGCAGTCGCGCACCGCCGCCGAGCGACGCTTCAGCCAGCCCGGTGCCGCGTGCCCGGTCCCCCGCAGTCGACGCGGCTTTATCGGACTCGTCGGCGGCCTGCCGGCCGGCCTGATCGGCGGATTGCTGGGTGTCGGCGGCGGCATCTGGGCCGTCCCCGCCCAGAACTACCTGCTGCGCCTGCGCCTGCCCAACGCCATCGCCAACTCGGCCTGCATGGTCGTGGCGCTGGCCGGCGGCGGCGCAATCCTGCAAAGCTGGGCCATCTGGCACATGAGCGGTGTCCGCATCGCCGACGCCTTGTGGCTGGTACTGTGGCTGGCTCCCGGCGCCTTGCTGGGGGGTTGGCTCGGCGGCGGCCTGACCCACAAGCTTCCCGTAGCCTGGCTGCGCAACGTCTTCTACGTCATCCTGGCAATCACCGGCTTGCGCCTGGCATGGGGCTGACCTGGCCGCAGACGCCCGCCAACCCCGGCGGTATCCTGTCACCAGCGACCCCGAGCCGTGACCACCAGACGCAGCAAGCGAGGTAAGTAAGCATGGCCGAGAGCAAGTCTCACCCCTTCACCGTGGACGATCTGCTGGCGATGGAGCGCATCAGCGATCCGCAGGTCAGCCCCGGCGGAGGGCGCGTGGTCTTCGTCAACCGCGTCACCGATCTCGAAAAGAACAAGGGCATCAGCGACCTGTGGATGGTCAACATCGACGGCAGCGATCTGCGCCGCCTGACCACCCACCCCGCCGGAGCGTCCAGCCCGCGCTTCTCGCCCGACGGCCGGTGGGTCTACTTCCTCTCGACCCGCAGCGACTCGTCACAGGTCTGGAAACTCCCGCTCGACGGGGGCGAGGCCCGGCAGGTCACCGATCTGCCGCTGGATGTCGAGGGCTTCCTGGTCGCGCCCGACGGCCGGCTGGTGGTGGCGGTCGAGGTCTTCCCCGACGCCGACACGCTCGAGCAGACCAGAGAACGGCTCGACGAGCTCGAAAAACGCCCGGCCACCGGCCGCGTCTACGAGCGGCTGTTCGTCCGCCACTGGGACACGTGGAAAGACGGCCGGCGCTCGCACCTGTTGGCGCTCTCGCCCGCCGGCGCCGACCCGGTCGATCTGATGAAAGGGATCGAGGCCGACGTGCCCAGCAAACCCTTCGGCGGCATGGAGGAGGTGTGCTTCACGCCCGACGGGCAGGCGGTGGTCTTTTCGATGGGCGACGCCGGCCGCGAGGAAGCGTGGTCCACGCAGCACAATCTCTACCTGGCGCCGCTCGATGGCTCGGCGCCGCCGAAGTGTCTGACCGAGGGCAACCGGGCCTGGCTGACCAACCCGGTCTTCTCGCCCGACGGCCGCTGGCTGGCCTACCTGGCGATGAAGCGACCCGGCTTCGAAGCCGACCGCTTCCGCATCGTGCTGCGCGACTGGGCCGGCGGCGACGAGCGCGTGCTGACAGAGCGCTGGGACCGCTCCGCCGCGGGGATCACCTTCGCGCCCGACAGCCGCACGATCTACACCCACGCCGATCATCTCGGCCAGCACGGTCTGTTCGCCGTGGACGTGGGCGATGGTGCGGTGCGCACGCTGCTGGCCGACGGCAAGGTCTTTTCGCCCGTGGCGGCCGGAGACGTCGTGGTGTTCGGCCGTAACCATCTGCGCAGCCCGGTCGAGCTGTACACGATCCGGTCCGACGGTTCCGAGCTGCGGCAGATCACGCACGTCAACGCCGAGCGCCTGCGGCACATCCGTTTCGGCGAGCCGGAGCAGTTCACGTTCAAGGGCTGGAACGATGAGGAGGTCTATTGCTACGTCGTCAAGCCGGCCGACTTCGACCCCGGCCAGAGGTACCCCGTCGCATTCCTGATCCACGGCGGGCCGCAGGGTTCGTTCGGCAACGACTTCCACTACCGCTGGAACCCGCAGGTCTACGCCGGCGCCGGCTACGCGGTGGTGATGGTCGATTTCCACGGCTCGACCGGCTACGGCCAGGACTTCACCGACTCGATCAGCGGCCACTGGGGCGACCGGCCGCTTGAAGACCTCCAGAAGGGCCTGGCCGCGGCGCTGGAGCGCTACCCGTGGATGGACGGCCAGCGCGTCGCGGCGCTGGGGGCGTCGTACGGCGGCTACATGATCAACTGGATCGCCGGCACCTGGCCCGACCGCTTCCGCTGCCTGGTCAACCACGACGGCAACCTGTGCGAGCGGATGGCGTATTACGACACCGAGGAGTTGTGGTTTCCCGAGTGGGAGCACGGCGGACCGGAATACGAGAACCCTGCCGGCTACCAGGAGCACAATCCGATCGACCACGTGCGGAACTGGAAGACCCCCATGCTGGTGATCCACGGTGGGCGCGACTACCGCGTGGTCGATACGCAGGGCATCGCCACGTTCACGGCGTTGCAGCGCAAGGGCATCCCCAGCAAGCTGCTCTACTTCCCCGACGAGAACCACTGGGTGCTCAAGCCCGCCAACAGCCGCCTGTGGCAC
>CAZRSM010000352.1:0-10751 GCA_964602755.1 uncultured Planctomycetales bacterium | reverse complement strand
CTACGAGATGGTGGTCGAGTATCTGCGCACGCTGCGCAACCAGCACCCCTACCCGGCCACGGCGATCCAGTTCACCGGCGGCGAGCCGACGCTGCACCCGGATTTCCTGCGGATCGTCGAGCAGGCCGGGCGCATGGGCTTTTCGCACATCCAGATCGCCACCAACGGCATAAAGATGGCCGATCCGGACTTCGCCCGCCAGGCGGCGGCGGCCGGCCTGCACACGCTGTATCTGCAGTTCGACGGGGTCGATCCGCACATCTACGAGCACACCCGCGGGGCCGACCTGTACGAGAAGAAACTGCGCTGCATCGACAACTGCGCCGCCAACGACATCAAGGTCTGCCTGGTACCGACCATCATCAACAACTTCAACAACGACCAGGTAGGCAAGATCTTCAACTTCGCGGTCGAGCACGCCCACGTCATCAGCGCCATCAGCTATCAGCCGGTGGCCATCACCGGACGCATCGATCAGCGGCGCCTGGAGGAGATGCGCTACACGCTGGGCGATCTGGCGCGCGACATCGCGGCCGCCAGCGGAGCCGATCCGCTGCGCGACATGTTCCCGCTGTCGGTCATCGCTCCGCTGAGCCGCATCATGGAGACGCTCGACGGCAAGCCCAAGATCCGGCTGAGCTGCCACACCGACTGCGCCTTCGGCAGCTACTTCTTCGTCACCCCCGACAGGCAGGCCGTGCCGATCCCCAAGCTGTTCGACATCTTCAAGCTCTTCGGCGGCTTCAACGAGCTGTACTTCAAGATCACCGGCCGGCGCGACGACGGGCGCGCCAACTGGCTCGACAAGCTCGAAATCTGCTGGACATTCATCAAGGCCTACAACTGGCGGCACTTCGAACGCCGCCTCAACCCCTTCACCTTCATCAACGCCCTGCGCGGCATGACCAACAAGGCCGAAGGCCGCGGCGAACGCGGCCGGCGCAAGGCCCGTACGCTCATGGCCGCCGGCATGCACTTCATGGACCGCTACAACTACGACACCGAGCGCATCAAACGCTGCGTGATCCTCTACAGCACGCCCGACGGCGTCTATCCCTTCTGCACCATCAACGGCGGGCCCGAGTACCGCCCCTACATCGAACGCATGCTCGCCGAGCCGATGGAGGCCTACCTGCGCCGCCGTGGCAAGCGGCCCTGAACCGCCCGCCTCTCGCGACGCCGCGCCGGCCGGCATCGCGGCCCGGCAGGCCTACAGCCCCAGCTCGGCGGCCAGCAGGTCGGCGTAGCTCTCGCGGCGCCGGATCAGGCGCGACGTCGCGCCGTCCACCAGCACCTCGGCGGCCCGCGGTCGCGAGTTGTACTGGCTGGCCATCGACATGCCGTACGCTCCGACTGAAAAGACCGCCAGCAGGTCGCCGGCCTGCAACTCGGGCAACGCCCGCCCGCGCGCCAGATAGTCGCTGCTCTCACACAGCGGGCCGGCCACGTCGTGTTCGAGCAGCGCGGCGCCCGGCGGCGCCTGCCGCCCGACCGGTGCGCAGCCGGATGCCTCGGCAGGCCACAGGAAGTGATAGGCGTCGTAGAGGGCCGGCCGGATCAGCTCGTTCATCGAGGCGTCGACCACCGCCAGCCGCCGGCCGCCGGCCGGCTTGATCCGCAGCACGCGCGTCAGCAGCACCCCGGCCTCGGCGGTCAGATAGCGACCTGGCTCGACGATCACGCGCACCTGCGCGTCACGCAGGCAAGGCAGCACTGCCGCGGCGTACTGTTCGACAGCGGGCACCGCCTGGTCGCCGTAGTCGGCCGCGAAGCCGCCGCCGATGTCGAGCGTGTCGGCCGGCCAGCCCGCGGTACGCAACCGGCTCAGCAGGTCGACCGCCCGCTCGATGCCGCGGCGATAGGATTGCAGATCGAGCACCGGCGAGCCGATGTGCACGTGCAGCCCGCCGAGGTGCAGCCAGCGCTGCTTGCCGAACTGCCGGCAGACCGCCAGCACCTGGTCGGCATCTATGCCGAACTTGCTGCCGCGCCGGCCGGTGGTGGTGTAAGCGTGAGTGCCGGCGTCGACGTCGGGATTGACGCGCACCAGCACGCGGGCGGTGCGGGCGAGCTGGCAGGCCAGGTCGGCGATCAGCTCCAGCTCGGCCGGCGATTCGACCACCAGCCAGCCCACGCCGGCCTGCAAGGCCTCGCGCAGCTCGCGGGCGGTCTTGCCCACCCCCGCGAAGACCACGTCTTCGGCCGCGGCCCCGGCTTGCAGCACGCGGTAGAGCTCGCCGCCGCTGACCACGTCGAACCCGCTGCCCAGCTCGCGCAACAGGCGGCAGATATGAATGTTGGGGCAGCTCTTGACAGAGAAGCGCACCGCCGGATCGACCTCGGCGAAGGCCGCCCGCAGGCGCTGATAACGCGCACTCAGCGCCGCCCGCGAGTACACGTAGAGCGGCGTGCCGTAGCGCCGCGCGAGACGGCGGGCCGGCACGTCTTCGCACCGCAAACAGCCGTCGTGATATCGGAAGTGGTCCATGCTTCACCGCCGCCGGCCGGCGCCGGCCGCGTGGCGCCGCCGACGTCATGATAATGCGTTGCCGCGGATGTCGCGCGGGGGCCGCGGCACGTGGCAGCGGCGCTCGTGGGGTGGACAAAAAAAAGCGAACGGGCGTCCGGGGCCTTCAGCGCCGTTGGGACCGCCCGTCGCTTGAGTTCGGAGCAACCCCCACCTTTGCCGGGGGGAGGGATTTGCTAAAACCCATTCAACAAAGTGGGTGGCCTCGATCGGCCCCGACCTAGTGCTCGCGTCTGGCACCGCCGTCGAGGTGACGACTACCAGGCCTCCCTGGGTTTAGCGTAACGGTTCTAGCAAATGATTCTCCCTGATCGAACAACGCAGGGGTTGATCCAGATCCGTTAGCTCACCTGTCAGTATAGCTATCGATCGGCCCGATGGCAGCGCGTTTTTGAGCCCGGCGAGCAACTTTGCGCCGCCCGCGCGGCGGCTGGCGTTTTGGGCTTGACTTTTGCGGTTGGCACGGTCCTTGCAAGGTGCGTTGGCCCCGCCGGGAGCGGCGATACAATGCCGCCATGCTCGAGTTGGTGCGCATCGTGCTGGTTCGTCCGATTCGTCCGGGCAACATCGGGGCGGCTTGTCGGGCGCTCAAGAACATGGGGCTGTCCGACCTGGTGCTGGTGGCGCCGGCCTGCGATCACCTCGACCCGGAGGCCGAGGGCTTCGCCGCGCGGGCCAAACCGCTGCTCAAACAGCTCCGCATCGTGCCCGATATCGCCAGCGCGATCGACGACTGCGTGCTGACGCTGGCCGCTTCGGCCAAACGCGGCATGTATCGCCGCCAGGCGGCCGTCACGGCTGCCGAGGGCGCCCGCCAGGCTGTTCAGACTGCCGCCGCCGGCGGGCGCGTGGCGGTCGTGTTCGGTCCCGAAGACCACGGCCTCACGTTGCGCGAGCTGCTGCACTTCGACCGCGTGCTGGAGATCCCCGGTAATCCCGAATACCCCGTGCTCAATCTGGCGGCGGCGGTGATGGTGGTCTGCTACGAGCTCTACCAGGCCCAGCTCGAACAGCGCGGCCAGCCGGCCTGGGAGCTGGACGAGCCGCCGGCCGACGCGCGACGCAAGGCGATCCTGTTCGACAAGCTCTTCGCGGCCCTCGACATGATCGGTTTCTTCCGTGGACAGCAGAACCCCGACCACCTCAAGTTCGCCCTGCGGCGCGTGCTGGGCCGGCTGCCCATGACCATCAACGAGGTGGACGTGCTCATCGGCATGAGCCAGCAGATCCGCTGGTACGTCGAACACTACGGCCCCGATCTGACCGGCCGGCGCCCCGGCAAACCGTAAGACGCCCCGTCCGCAGCATACGCGGCACAAGAACCCCGCTTCCCTCCGGGGAGACGTCGGACCGGTGGCGGATTGCGCCTGCACTACTGCGGCAGGACCGGCAGCGTCGTGCCCGCGGACACCTGCGCCGGGCGCGGCGGCGAGACCACCTCCACCAGTCGGCAGAAGAGCGTATGCGGCGAGGCGTCCTGGACCTCGACGCGCACCAGCGCACCGATGCACTCCGGCGGGCCGTCGAAGACCGCTACAGAATCACCCGGCGTGCGACCCACGAGCTGGCTGGCGCGCTGATGGGTCGCTTCGCTGCCGCGCTCCTGCTGCGAGGCGATGACCACCTCGGGCTGGCGGCGGCGGCGTTTGCTGATGGCGGCACTGGCCTTGCCGCGGGCACGGAGCTGGGCCCTCGATTCGCCCTGGGCCTTGCGGGCGGCCTTGCTGTAGCCCTCGACCAGCACCTCGACCGTGCGGCCGATCAGGGCCTGCTTGCGCCGCAGGGCGATCTCACTGTGCACCGCCAGCAACTCCTGGTTGCGTCGGGCCTTGATCTCGTCGGGCACGTCGTCGACCAGCACCTTGTCAGAGCGCGTGCCCGGGCGCGGCGAGTACTTGAACACGAACAGCCCGTCGTACTCGACGGCGCGTACGAGTTCGACCGTCCGGGCGAAGTCGTCTTCGGTCTCGCCGCAGAAGCCGACGATGAAGTCGCCGGCCAGGGCGATCTCGGGCACGAAGCGCCGGGCGGTTTCCATCAGCCGCAGGTAGTCGGCGACGCTGTAGCCGCGGCGCATGGCCTTGAGGATGCGGTCGGATCCGCTCTGGGCCGGTATGTGCAACTGCGGCATGACACGCGGATAGTCGCGCATCACGCGGAAGATGTCCTCGTCGAAGTCGGCCGGGAAGCTGGTCACGAAGCGGATGCGGTCGATGCCGTCTACGGCGTGCACGCGCTCCAGCAGCCGGGCCAGCCCCACGGCGCGGCCGTCCTCGTCGTAGAGATAGCTGTTGACCGTCTGGCCCAGCAGCGTGATCTCGCGGCAGCCGGCGGCGGCCAGCGCCTGCACCTCGCGGACGATGTGCCCGGGCGGGCGGCAGCGTTCCGGGCCGCGCGTGAACGGCACGATGCAGTACGTGCAGAACTTGTCGCAGCCGCGCTGTACGCGCACGTAGGATTGCAGCACGCGGCCCTCGAGCGCCGGGCTGCGCGACAGGTCGAGCGCTTCGAGACTGTCGTATTGCAGGGACCGCTCGAGCAGCGCGCTGCGCCGCGACTGGCTGTCGCTCAGGGCGGCCACCTGGGCGTGGCGCTCGACCACCTCGTCGATCAGCGCCGGCAGCTTGTTCAGCTCGCCGGGGCCGCAGATCAGATCGACATGCGGCGCCGCCACGAACAGGTCGTCCTTGGCCCGCTGGGCCATGCAGCCCACCACGCCGACCACCGTGTGCGGGCGGCTGGCCTTGAGTCGGCGAACCTGCCCGAGCCGTGCCAGCACCTTGTCCTCGGCGTGCTGGCGGACGCTGCACGTGTTGAACAGGATCACGTCGGCCTGCCGCACGTCGGAGACCGGCTGCATGCCGCGGGCGCGCAGTTGCCCCTCGATGAGCTGGCTGTCCAGGATGTTCATCTGGCAGCCGAAGGTCTCCAGAAAGTACGTGGTCGGTTTCATCCGCGTAGCCTCGGTGCCCTGCTGCTGTGGTGCCACTGCGCTCGCGTGCCTCGCCGGCCCCCTCTTTTCGCCGTCTGGCATACGTAATACTATCGCCTCGTCGCCTCGTTCCCAAAACGTCCGGGAGGCCAGGTCATGTCCGATTCCATCTGTCTGGGTATCGACGTGGGCACCACCGGCGCCAAGGCCCTGCTGATCGACGCCGATGGCGCGGTTCTCGCCGAGGCCACCAGCGAGTATCCGCTCGATACGCCCCGCCCGCTGTGGGCCGAACAGGATCCGCAGCGCTGGTTCGAGGCCACGCTGGCGAGTATCACCGGCGTGCTCGAACAGGCCCCCGGCGCGGCGGCCCGCGTGGCGGCGATCGGCCTGACCGGCCAGATGCACGGCCTGGTGCTGCTGGACGAACACGGGCAGGTGCTGCGGCCGGCGATACTGTGGAACGACCAGCGCACCGGGCCGCAGTGCGACGAGATCACCCGCCTCGTCGGGCGCCGGCGGCTGCTGCAACTGACCGGCAATCCCGTGCTGCCGGGTTTCACGGCGCCCAAGCTGGTGTGGGTGCGCCGGCACGAGCCGGACCTCTACGCCCGCGTGGCGCACGTGCTGCTGCCCAAGGACTACGTGCGCTATCGACTGACCGGGGAGCTCGTCAGCGACGTTTCCGACGCCTCGGGCACCGCGCTGTTCGACGTGGGCGCCCGCCGCTGGTCCGACGAGATGCTCGCCGCGCTCGAGATACCTCCCGGCTGGCTGCCCGAAGTGGTCGAGCCGCCGGTCGTCTGCGCCCGGCTCGGTGCCGACGCGGCGCGCCGGTGCGGGCTGCCGGCCGGCGTCCCGGTGGCCGGCGGCGCGGGCGACCAGGCCGCCCAGGCGGTCGGTACCGGCATCGTGCACGAAGGGCTGGTCTCGGCGACGCTGGGCACCTCGGGCGTGGTCTTCGCGGCTTCGCAGAGCTTCCGCATCGAGCCCGACGGTCGGCTGCACGCCTTCTGTCACGCCGTGCCGGGCATGTGGCACCTGATGGGCGTGATGCTCTCGGCGGCCGGCTCGCTGCGCTGGTATCGCGACGCGCTGGGCGCCGCCGAGTGCGAGCAGGCCCGCGCGCAGGGCACCAGCGTCTACGAGCTGCTGACCGCCCAGGCGGCCCAGGTGCCGCCCGGCTGCGAGGGGCTGTTCTTCCTGCCGTACCTGACCGGCGAACGTACGCCCCATCCCGACCCCCACGCCCGCGGGGCCTTTGTCGGACTGACGCTGCGGCACAACAAGGCCCACCTGACCCGCGCGGTGCTCGAAGGCGTCGGCTACGGCATGTGCGATTCGCTCAGCCTGATGCGCGAGCTGGGGCTGACCGTCGAGCGTGTGCGCGCCTCGGGCGGCGGGGCGCGCTCGGGCCTGTGGCGCCAGATCATGGCCGACGTGTTCGGCTGCGCGGTCGAGACGCTGACGGTCACGCAGGGTGCCGCCTACGGCGCCGCCCTGCTGGCCGGCGTGGCCGCGGGCGTCTACGCCGACGTGCCCGGCGCCTGCAAGCAGGCGCTGGCGGTCGCCGACCTGATCGAGCCCGGCCCGGCGGCCGCCACCTACGCCCGGCTCTACCCCCTGTACCGCGGGCTCTATCCGGCCCTGGCCGACCACTTCGCCGCCACCAGCGCGGCCGTGGAGACTGCCTGAGACGAGGGTGGCGAGCGCTTCGGCGCCGCTGCACAATCGGTGGTCGGGCGGCGGCGGGACGGGTTAGACTGCAGGGGTGACCAGGGCCAAGCGGTGGTGCCTCGCGCCCGGCCAGAGGAGCTTGAGATGCCCCAGGAGCGCAACCGCTGGATATACGACCTGATTTACTGTGGCGAATGCGGCTGCCATGTTCCGGTGTTCAGGGACCTTGCTCCGCCAGAGCAGCGGCTGCTGGAGCAGTGGAAGGCCAGGCCTCCGCGCTACCTGGAGTTGGCACAGGAGACCGGCCTGACGCCGGATGCGGCCAAGACGTGGATCTGTCACCTCAACAAGCCCATTCGTCGCCGCGGCAAGTGGAACTCTGCTTCCTGCCCGCGTTGCGGGCGGTGGCTGCGTACGCCCGAGGCCCGGCAGTGTTTTCATTGTGGCGCAGACTGGCACTGAGTCCGCCGTTGCGGGCCGCCGACCGGGGCCGTTGTGCTCGGTGGGCGTTGCGCGGCGGTTCTGCGACGGGCAGCGTGCGCCGATCATGACCGCTGCGTGCGCGCGATCGACAACCACCCGCGTCCGGCCGCGACGCCCGACGCGGCGCAGCCGGCTGCCGACCGCCACGAGCAGTCCGCGGCCGATCCGGCCGGCTCCTGGGCGCTCTTCTGCAGGCGGCTTACGGCCCGTCGATATCGAGGCAGGTGCCGCAGGTGTGCGCGAGGTCCTGCTCGACGACGGCGCGGATGGCGCGGAAGCGTCCGGTGTGGGTCTTGAGCGTGGCGCTGCTCTTGGCGCTCTGCGGATCGGGGCCGACGGTCTGCAGCAGCAGCGTGGGGGCGTCTTCATAACCGGTGGCGAAGACGGTCGGCTCCAGCGCGCCGCCGACGAAATCCTGCTGGCCGGCCAGGTCCCAGGCCGAGCCGGTGCTGTCCATCAGGTCGCTGTGGTTGACCGTGTGGTACAGGCCCAGCAGGTGGCCCAGCTCGTGGCTGGCCACGTTCGCGATCATGACGCCCATTTCCTCCGGCGTCAGCCGCATGGTGCGATACGGGGCGAAGCTCTCGATGTAGACCACCGCCGCCTGCGTCTGGTCGGCGTTGTAGTTGTCGACGCTGTCGGCCAGGCCCAGCAGACCGGGAGACGAGCCGCCGAAGTGGACGATCGAGACCGCTCCCGCGGGTTGCGGAGCCTCGTCGGAGCTGATGATCTGGACGTTGTAGCCGGCGTAATCCTCGCGCATGGCGGCGACGATGGCCGCCTTGATTTCGTCGGTCGTGCCGGCATAGAGATCGGGGTCGATCGCGGCGCCGTCGAAGGCCGCAAACGATATCGGCTCCTGCCCGTGCACGCTCACGCCGCTGGCGCCGCCAAAGTTGAGCCAGACCACCTGCGGCCGCGGCGGCGGTACCGGCTGGCCGCCCTTGAGCGTGGCCTTGAGGCGATACGTGCCGCCGGCCTGGCCGGAGGGCGGCATCACGCCGAGGTACAGGTCGTCGGTATCGGCGCGCAGCACGTGCACCAGCGGCTGGCTGTAGGTCAGGTAGGTGCGCATCAGCAGGTTGTGGTTGGCGTCGAACAGCACCACCACGAAGGGGCCGGACATCAGGCCCGAGGCGCTGACCGTCCAGCGGTCGCCGGCGCGGCCCGGGCCCAGCTCGTAGAGCTGATAATCGCCGCTGGCCACCTGGCCCGAGAAGTACCACGTGCCCGACGCCGGGCCGGGGGCGCTGTCATCCGAGCCGTCGCTGGTGTTATCGGCTGAGTCGTCGGGAGGCTGGGCGTCGGCGGCGGCCATGACGGCGGTCACGATGTCGCCGTCGCCCGCGTCGAAAACCTGCTCCGCGCAGCCCGGCGGCCAGAGCAGCGCAAGAGCGAGTATGGCGGAAAGTTGTCGCATGCTTCTTCCCCTTCCGGCGCACGCGCACCGTGCGCCCGCTTCGTTACCGGTCGCGCTCCGGCGACCGCTGGCGGCTGCTCGTCCTGGGCGAATGGATTGGGCCGGGGCCGGCGGCCCGGAGGGCCGCGGCCGGCGCGAAGGTGAGGCGCGCCTCTGGGGCAAGTATGCGAATCGTCAGGCGGACGTGAGAAACGAAAGTGGGTATTTCGGCCGGTGCCGTGCGACCGGCGCAGCGCAGGCCGGGGCGGGCGGATCAGACGTTATCAGCACGTCCCATGTGCGCACAGTGCTACGCAACCAGTGGTTGATTGGACCGATGAACTAATGGGGCGAGACGGGGAACGACGCGTTTGATACCGCCATCAACGGATCAGATCACATGGACGCCGAAAAAATCGTCAAACTGACACCCGACGCGATCCGTGAGCTGCTCGATTCGCGCCGCATCGAAACCCAGCCCAAGCAAGGCCCCGGCCGGCGACGCGAAGAGCGCTGGCCCTTTCCCGGCACGGTCGAGGTCTGGTTGCCCGACGAGTGTTACGGCGAGCGCCACATCCTGGCGACGCTGCACAACCTCAGCGTCCACGGCCTGGCCATGCGCACCCGTCGGCCCATCCCCACCTCGACGCGCATCGCCCTGGCAATCCACCAGCCCGAGCTGAGCTGCTACGGACACGCCATCGTCAGACACTGCACGCGGGCCACGGTCGGCTACCTGGTGGGGGTCGAGTTCTACTACCACGGCGAAGACGACGACCACCCCGCCGAACAGTAACCCTGCTTTCAGTCCAGCCAGGCACAAGCCCGGGCGAAAACCTCGTCGAGCATCGGCCGGGTCAGCCGGCCGGTGAAGGTGTTCTGCTGGCTGGGGTGATACGAAGCCAGCAGCCGCCGACCGTCGGGCAGCTCAAGCTCGACTCCGTGGCCGAACCGTCCCGCCCGCACGCCCAGCACCCGCGCCGCCTGACGCCACGCCACGCCGCCCAGGGCCACCAGTACCCGCCACGGTACCATCTCCAGCGTCTCGCGCAGAAACGGCGCGCAGTTGGCGAGCTCCGCGCTGCTCGGCCTGTTGTCGGGCGGGGCGCAGTGGCACACCGCCGTGATCAGGCAGTCCCGCAGCACCAGCCCGTCATCGCGGCTGTGCGACTGCGGCTGCGACGCCAGATGAGCCCGGTGCAGGGCCGCGAAGAGCCACTCTCCGCTGCGGTCGCCGGTGAACATGCGGCCGGTGCGGTTGGCGCCGTGCGCACCCGGCGCCAGGCCCACCACCAGCAGGCGGGCGCCGGGGTCGCCGAAGTTGGGCACCGGCTTGCCCCAGTAGGTCTGCGTGCGGTAGGCGGCCCGCTTGCGCCGCGCGATCTCGGCGCAGTGCTGCCGCAGGCGCGGGCACTTGCGACAGCGCACGATGCGCTTACTCAGCCGCGTGTGCCACTGCGCGAGGTCGGTTGCGGATCGGCGCTGAGACATTGGGGGGCGGTCAGTGGCGGACTACCTTGCGCTTGCGGCTGCCGAACTCGGGCGCTTCCTTGATGCACGTGCCCAGGATGCCCAGCGAGCGGGTAAACGCGCTCCAGCCGCTCTTGTGCAGCTTGTGCGGCACGTTGCCCACGTCGGGATAACCGTTCTCGTCGGCCGCGGCCTGCTCCCAGTGTTCGAACAGCCGGCCCCAGGGGCTGTCGAGCACCTGCTCCATCATCTTGCGCGCCCGC
>CAZRSM010000351.1:0-15499 GCA_964602755.1 uncultured Planctomycetales bacterium | reverse complement strand
CGACCCCGACCGCAGCCGGATGCCGGCTTTTCGTGACAACGAGGGCCTGGTCGATTCGACCTGGGAGGCGTTCTACGCCGCGTTCGGGCCGGTCATCGAGCGGGTGCGCGCCGCGCGCGGGGCGCACCTCTACGTGCTGGCGCAGGCCGATTCGTCGCCCACGCTGCGCCGCCTGCGGCAGCAACTGCTCCAGCAGTGTCCGCAGGCCCAGTGGTTCGAGTATGAGCCGCTGTCGCGCGACAACGAGCGGGCCGGGACGCGCCTGGCCTTCGGACGCCCGCTGCGACCGGTCATGGACCTGCGCCGGGCCGATGTGATCGTCTCGCTCGACGACGACTTCCTGCTGACGCATCCGGCCTCGGTGCGCTACACGCGCGACTTCGCCGCCCGGCGCACCGCCGGCGACGGCACCATGAACCGGCTCTACGTGATCGAGAGCACACTGTCGCTGACCGGCAGCAACGCCGACCAGCGCTTCGCGCAGCGCAGCGGGCTGCTTGGTCGGCGGCTGTTGCAGTTGGCTGCGGCACTGGCCGGGCTGGGGCTGAAGCTGCCGCTGGAGCTCAGTGCCCCGGGCGATGAGCCGCAGTGGGTGGAGACGATTGCCAAGGATCTGTGGGAGCACCGCGGGCGGGGCGTGCTGACGGTGGGGCCGCGACAGCCGGCCGAGGTGCACGCGCTGGCAGCGCTGCTGAACGCGGCACTCGGCAATGCCGGCCACACCGTCAGTTACGTCGATCTGCCCGACCCGCAGCGGCCAACCCATCTCGAGGCCATAAGGCAGTTCGCGCAGCGCGTGGCTGCCGACCGCGACGCGGTGGTCGTGGTACTGGGCGGCAATCCGGCCTACGACGGCCCGGCCGACCTCGAGCTGGGCAAGCTGCTGGCCGCCCGGCAGAGTGTGCATCTGAGCCTGTTCCGCGACGAGACTTCGCAGGTCTGCAAGTGGCACCTGCCGCAGGCCCATTATCTCGAAAGCTGGGGCGACGCCTGCGGCTTCGACGGCCTGGCCAGCATCGTGCAGCCGCTGATCGAGCCGCTCTATCAGGGGCGTTCGGCGATCGAGCTGCTGGCCTGGCTGTGCAGCGGCAAGCCGGCGGGCGGCTACGAGCTGGTGCGCCGGACCTGGCAGGGGCGGGCCAAAGGCGACTTCGAGGCCGCCTGGCGCAAGTGGCTCAATGACGGCCTGATCGCCGGCACCGCCTGGCCGGCGCAGCCGGTGGCGCCCGCGGCGGCCGACTGGCAGCGCATCGTGGCGGCTTTGCAGCAGTCCGACGAGCAGGAGGCCGGCTACGAGCTGGTCTTCGCGGCCGATCACAAGCTCTACGACGGGCGCTACGCCAACAACGGCTGGCTGCAGGAGCTGCCCGATCCGATCACCAAGCTCACCTGGGACAATGCGGCGCTGATCTCGACCATCGACGCCGACCGGATGGGGCTGCGGCGCGACGACCTGGTGCGCATCGAGCTGGCCGGTCGCAGCCTGGAGCTGCCGGTCTGTCCGGTGCCGGGCCAGGCGGTCGGGTCGATCACGCTGCCGCTGGGATACGGGCGACGGGCCGGCGGACAGGTGCTGGCCGGCGCGGGCTTCGACACGTACGCGTTGCGCACCACGGCCGGCTGGCACATCGCCGCCGGCGCACGGGTGCGCGTGCTGAAGCGCAGCTATCGGCTGGCCACCACTCAGGACCATCACGCCATCGCCAGCGACGTAGGCGATGCGGAGACGCAGGTGCGGGCCGGCGAGCTGATCCGCGAGGCCACGCTGGAGGAGTTCAAGGCCCATCCCGAGTTCGCCAGGCACGTGGTGCACACGCCGCCGCTGGTGCAGCCCTTCGGCGAGCACGAGTTCGAGGGCAAGCCGCGCTGGGCGATGGCCATCGACCTGGCGCGTTGCACCGGTTGCAGCGCGTGCGTGGTGGCCTGTCAGGCCGAGAACAACGTGCCGGTGGTGGGCAAGGACGAGGTGCTGATGGGCCGCGAGATGCAGTGGATTCGCGTCGATCGCTACTTCACCGGCCCGCTCGAGCAGCCCGACGGGATCCGCGTGGCCCATCAGCCGCTGACCTGCCAGCAGTGCGAGAACGCCCCCTGCGAGCAGGTCTGCCCGGCCTCGGCCACCATGCACGACCAGGAAGGCCTCAACGTGATGGTCTACAACCGCTGCGTGGGCACGCGTTACTGCTCGAACAACTGTCCCTACAAGGTGCGGCGGTTCAACTGGTTCTACAACCACCACGGCCCGGCCCACCCGCGCAGCAACGGTCCGCTGGACCGCACCGACCTGACGGCGGTCGAGAAGCTGGTCTTCAACCCGGAGGTGACGGTGCGCAGCCGCGGCGTGATGGAAAAGTGCTCGTTCTGCGTGCAGCGCATCAACGCCGTCAAGATCAGGGCCCGCAACGAGGGGCGCCGCATCGCCGACGGCGAGATCGTGCCGGCCTGTGCGCAGGTGTGTCCGGCCGAGGCGATCGTCTTCGGCGACCTCAACGACGAGCAGAGTCGCGTGCGCCGGGCGCACGAGGATCCGCGGGCCTACGGCATTCTGGAGTTCCTCAACGTGCGGCCGCGCAACGTCTATCTGGCCGGGCTGACCAACCCGCCGGGGCAGCCGCCGCCCGAGCCGGTCCGCGAGCACCACGCGGCGGCCGGGCAGACGCCGGCTGGAGGGCCGGGCACGTAGCGCGCAGTCGGGGTAGAGCATGGCGAGTGTACCGACAGTAGATCACGACAACACCTGGGACGATCCGCGTCGACGGGCGCCGCTGGTCACCGGGGGGCACGACTTCGCCTCGCTGACCGAGTCGGTCTGTCGCAACGCCGAACTGCCGCTGCGGCAGACGCCGCGCGGCTGGTACCTGGCTTTCGCGATCAGCGCCACGCTGACCGGCGTGCTGCTGGCGATGATCGCTTATCTGTTCTTCATCGGCGTGGGCGTCTGGGGCGTCAACAATCCCACCGGCTGGGGTTTCGCGATCATCAACTTCGTGTTCTGGGTCGGTATCGGCCACGCCGGCACGCTGATCTCGGCCATCCTGTTCCTGTTCAGGCAGAAGTGGCGCACGGGCATCAACCGTTTCGCCGAGGCGATGACGATCTTCGCGGTCATCTGCGCGTTGATCTTTCCGGGCATCCACGTGGGCCGCGTGTGGCTGGTCTACTGGCTGTTTCCGATACCCAACCAGATGGCGATGTGGCCGCAGTTCCGCAGTCCGCTGCTGTGGGACGTCTTCGCGGTCAACACCTACTTCGTGGTTTCGCTGCTGTTCTGGTACCTGGGCATGGTGCCCGATCTGGCCACCCTGCGCGACCGGGCCACCAACAAGGTCCGCAAGTGGGTTTACGGGCTGCTGGCCCTGGGCTGGAACGGCTCGGCGCGGCACTGGCACCGTTTCGAGCGGGCGTATCTGATTCTGGCGGCGCTGGCCACCCCGCTGGTGCTCAGCGTGCACTCGGTGGTCAGTTTCGATTTCGCGGTGGCCCAGTTGCCCGGCTGGCACACCACCATCTTCCCGCCCTACTTCGTGGCCGGGGCGATCTTCAGCGGCTTCGCGATGGTCACCACGCTGGCGATCCCCTGCCGGCAGTGGTTCGGGCTCAAGCACATCATCACCCGGCGGCACATCGAGAACATGTGCAAGGTCATGCTGGCCACCGGCATGATGGTGGGCTATGCCTACTCGATCGAGTTCTTCATCGCCTGGTACGGGGCCAATCACTACGAACAGTTCACCTTCGTCAACCGGGCCTTCGGGCCGTATGCCTGGGCCTACTGGACGATGGTGACCTGCAACGTCGTGATCCCGCAGCTTTTCTGGTTCAAGAAGGTGCGCACCAACCTGGCGGCCATCTTCGTCATCACCATCTTCATCAACATCGGCATGTGGTTCGAGCGCTTCGTGATCGTGGTCACCTCGCTCTCGAGCGACTTCCTGCCGGCCAGTTGGGACTACTACCGGCCCACCGCGGTCGACCTGCTGACCCTGGCCGGCAGCTTCGGGTTGTTCTTCACCCTGTTTCTGCTGTTCGTGCGCTTCCTGCCGATGGTGGCCATGGCCGAGGTCAAGACCGTCATGCCCGAGGCCGCCGGCGAGGGCCACGCGGCGTTCGACTACAACCCCGACGAATACGAGCTGCAGAAACAGTCCTCGTCGCAGCCGACGGGGGAGCAGTAGATGTACGGCGTGGGCTTTGAAAAGCGGCATGCGATGTTCGAGGAGAGGTCGGCGTGAGCAAAGCGTCTGATCCAACCGTCGACGGCGGCTCCGGGCGACTGGTGGGTCTGCTGGCCGAAGTGCCGGGACCGCAGGCCCTCAAGGACGCCGCGGCGCAGATCCGCGACGCGGGCTATACCCGCTGGGACGCGCACAGTCCCTTCCCGGTGCACGGGCTCGACCCGCAGATGGGCATCCGGCCCACGCGGTTGCCGTGGCTGGTGTTCTTCTGCGGCCTGACCGGCTGTCTTACCGGCCTGGTGCTGCAGTGGTGGACCAACGCGGCCGACCCGCAGCGCTTCGCCTGGGTACCCACCTTCCTGCAGGGTTACCGGTTCCTGATCAGCGGCAAGCCCTACTTCAGCCTGCCGGCCAACATTCCCGTGATTTTCGAACTGACGGTGCTGTTTGCGGCCCTGGGGGCCGGCATCGGCATGCTGGTGTTCAACAACCTGCCGCTGTTCTACAACCCCCTGTTTCGCAGCCGGCGCTTCGCCAGGGTGACCACCGACGGCTTCTTCGTCCGCATCGACGCCGACGATCCGCTGTTCGATCCGCGGCAGACGCGGCGGCTGCTCGAGTCGCTGGGCGCCACCAGCCTCGAGGAGATCCGCGATCCGCAGCACGACGAGCGGGCCCCCCGCGCCCTGCTGCGCAGCGGCATCATCCTGGCCGCGCTGGCGCTGATCCCGCTGGCGGTGGTCTACGCCGCCCGGGCCACCCGCAGCAGCCAGCCGCGCATCCACATCATCCAGGACATGGACAACCAGCCGCGCTACAAGGCCCAGCAGGCGGCGGCGATCTTCCCCGACGGCCGGGCCATGCGGCCGGCGATTCCGGGCACGGTGGCCCGCGGAGAGCTGCGCGACGACGAGCACTTCTTCCGCGGCACGATCGACGGGCGGTTCGCCGAGCTGTTTCCCACGCATCGTCCGGAAATCGAGCTGAGCGCGGCCTTCATCCGCCGCGGCCAACAGCGTTTCAATATCTACTGCGCCCCCTGTCACGGGCTGGACGGCTCGGGCGACGGGATGGTCAATCGGCGGGCCATCGAGCGCGGTCCCTGGGTGCCGGCCAGCGACCTGCACAGCGAGCAGGTGCGGGCCCGCCCGGTGGGGCACCTGTTCAACACCATCACCAACGGGATTCGCAACATGCCGGCCTACGGCGCTCAGATACCGCCGGCCGACCGCTGGGCGATCGTGGCCTACATCCGGGCCCTGCAGCGCAGCAGCCACGGCAGCCTGGCCGATCTGGACCCGGACCAGCGACGCGAGTTGCAAGAGAGGTGAGGATCAGCCGACGTGAAACAGCGGGTAGACATCTCGAAAGACCGGATCCGGCTCGAAGGTGCCGGCGCGGGGCTGGTGCGCACCGCCGGCGTCGCGGCGGTGGTCGGCCTGGGGGCCAGCTTCGGGCTGGGCGTGCTCGACTCGGCGGCGTTCCTGCGGGCCTACGTGCTCAACTACACGTTCGTGGTCAGTCTGGCCCTGGGGGCCCTGTTCTTCGTGATCATCCAGCACCTGACGCGGGCGGGCTGGAGCGTGGTGGTGCGGCGGCTGGCCGAGCAGATCAGCATGGCCCTGCCGGTCCTGGCCGTACTGGCGTTGCCGATCGTGATCCTGATGTGGCTGGGGCTGGAGGGCGTGCACGCCGTCTATCCCTGGACCGACCAGCACCTGGTCGGACAGGACCCCATCCTGGCCGCCAAGCGGCCCTATCTCAACGTGGGCTTCTTCACGCTGCGGCTGGCGGGCTATCTGGTGCTGTGGGTGCTGATGGCCGGCTATTTCTACCGCACCTCGGTGCGGCAGGACGAGACCGGCGAGGTCGAGCTGACCAGCCGGATGCAGGCCCGCAGCGCGCCGGCCATCATCGTCTTCGGGCTGACGCTGACGTTCTTCTCGTTCGACCTGCTGATGTCGCTGGATCCGTACTGGTTCAGCACGATCTTCGGGGTGTACTACTTCAGCGGGTCGGCGGTGGGCTTTTTCGCGCTGCTGGCGCTGGTGATGATCTGGCTCCAGCAGGCCGGGCGCATCAGCCATGTGATCCAGGTCGACCACTACCACGACGTGGGCAAGCTGATGTTCGCGTTCGTGGTCTTCTGGGCCTACATCGCCTTTTCGCAGTACATGCTGATCTGGTACGGCAATATTCCCGAGGAGACCACCTGGTACGTGGTGCGTCAGCAGGGCCTGTGGCTGGCCGTCAGTCTGGTGCTGCTGTTCGGCCATTTCATCGTGCCGTTCGTGGCCCTGATGTCGCGCCATCCCAAGCGCCGCCCGCAACTGCTCAAGTGGGGCGCCTGGTGGGTGCTGGCGATGCACTGGTGCGACATGTTCTACCTCACCATGCCGCACGCCGAGCACCTGACCGGCGCGCCGGCCGGCTTCGGGCCGCTGGACGCCGTGCAGTGTGTGGCCAGCCTTATCGGCATCGGCGGGGCGGCCACCTGGGCGGTTCTGCGGCGCATGGAGCAGGCCGCGTTGATACCCTGTCGCGACCCGCGGCTGGGTGAGTCGCTGGAGTTCGAGAACATCTGACAGGAAGACGGACCGTGAGCAGCAGACAGCATCCCAACCCGAATCCGCACGACGACCCGGCCGTCGGCCCGGTCGTGATGGCGGGCGTAGTGGGAACGCTGATAGTGGTGGCCATCGTCATCGCGCTGGTGGGCCTCTATTACCGCACGTCGGATGAGTTCGCCCAGCGCGTCAACCAGCAGACCAACGCCGACCTGCAGCAGTTGCGGGCCGGCCAGTTGGCCCGGCTCAACACCGCCCGCTGGGTCGACAAGCAGCGCGGCGTGGTGGCCGTGCCGATCGAGCGGGCCATCGAGCTGACGGCCCGCGAGCTGGCCGCCAGCCGCGACGGGCGCGGACCGTGGAGCGCGCCGGCCGCCCCATCCACCGCCGGGGGAGCAAAGCCATGAGAAACACGACGTGGGCGTCGGCCGTGCTGCTGAGCGCAGTGGCGGTTGTGCTGGCGGCTCCGGCCACGGCGCAGCTCAACCGCGGCACGCCCGAGGAGCTCAGGGAGATCAGCATCGAGGAGCGGCTGGGGGCCCGGCTTCCGCTCGACCTGGAGTTCATCGACGAAGACGGGCGGCCCGTGCGGCTGGGGCAGTTCTTCGACGGCGAGCACCCGGTCGTCCTGACGCTCAACTACTACCGCTGCCCGATGCTCTGCGGGCTGCTGCTCAACGGGCTGCTCGACGTGCTCAAGCGCACCAGCTTCGAGCCGGGCAGGGACTTCCAGATTCTGACGGTCAGCTTCGACCCGCTCGAGGGGCCCGAGCTGGCCCGCGAGAAGAAGCGCAACTACATCAACGCCTACGGCAAGTCGTCGGCCGCGGCCGGCTGGCACTTCCTGACCGGGCAGCGCGACCCGATCAAGCGCCTGACCGGGACGGTCGGCTTCCACTACAAGTGGAACGAAGAGCAGCAGCAGTGGGCCCACGCCGCGGCCCTGATCATCTGCACGCCCGAGGGGCAGGTCTCGCGTTATCTGGGCGGGGTGGTGTTCGATCCGCAGACCTTCCGCCTTTCGCTGATCGAGGCCTCCGACGGCAAGATCGGCACGCTGTTCGACCAGGTTTTCCTGACGTGTTTCCAGTACCACTCCGACGAGGGGGCCTACACGGCCAGCGCCCGCGGCCTGATGCGGGCCGGCGGAGTGGTCACACTGGTGGTGCTGGGCGGGTTGATGGCGGTCTACTGGCGGCGTGAGCTGCGCCTGCGCCGCCGCCGGGCGGCCGCCGCCGGCGGACCGGCTGGCGGACCAAACTAGCCGAGGCAAGCGACGTGAGTTCGATGAGCGATCTGCTGTTACTGATGCAGGGACAGGGCCCCCAACGCTTCTGGCTGCCCGTGCGGGCGGCCGACTCGGCGGCCGGCGTGGACTTCGCCTTCTACTTCATCTTCTACGTCTCGCTGTTCTTCTTCGCCCTGATCGTCACGCTGATGTTCGTCTTCGTGCTGCGTTACCGGCGGCGCCGGCCCGGCGAGGCCGCCCGCGGCGGCGCCAGCCACAACACCGCCCTCGAGCTGGTCTGGAGCATCATCCCGGTCGGCCTGGTGGCGGTGATGTTCTGGCTGGGCTTCCGTTCGTACGTCGAGATGCAGACCATCCCGGCCAACGCCTACGAGATCAACGTCACCGCCCAGAAGTGGAGCTGGCTGTTCACCTATCCCAACGGCGTCGAGAGCGACGAGCTGCACGTGCCGGCCGATACGCCCGTGCGGCTGGTGATGCAGTCCAAGGACGTCATCCACAGCCTCTACATCCCGGCCTTCCGGCTCAAGCGCGACGTGGTGCCGGGCCGCTACGCCGAGATGTGGTTCAAGGCCACCCGGCCGGGCACCTACCCGCTGCTGTGCGCCGAGTACTGCGGCAAGAGCCACTCCGACATGACCACCGTCTGCGTGGTCGAGCAGCGCGGCCAGTTCGAGAAGTGGCTCGAATCGGCCGACCCCATCAAGGCCCTCACGCCCGAGCAGTTCCAGGAGTACATGGCCGACCCGGCGGCCTTCATCGAAAAGCACCGCGACGATCCCAAGCTGGCCGCCCTGCAGACCCCCGCCATGCTGGGCGAGCGCATCTTCACCAAGAAGGGCTGTGGCCAGTGCCACTCGACCGACGGCAGCCCGCACACCGGCCCCACCATGCTGGGCCTGTTCGGCAAGCGCGAGCTGTTTACCGACGGCAGCGAGATCGCGGCCATCGACGAGAACTACATCCGCGAGTCCATACTCGACCCGGGCAAGCGGGTCGTCAGAGGTTTCGACAACGTGATGCCCAGGATCAACGTCAGCGACCGCGAGATCGACATGATCATCGCCTACATCAAGTCGCTGAAGAAGCAATAAAGCTGGCAGAATCAACCAGCGGAGGTCTTGCCAATGTCCACTGCGGACACCCCCGCCGTGGCCGTCGAACCGGCCGGCGGAGCCGACGACAACTACCTGACCTGCGACCGCGGGCTGCTGTCGTGGATGCTGACGCTCGACCACAAGCGCATCGGCGTGATGTACACCGTCGGCATCATCGGCTTCTTCCTGATCGGCGGCCTGCTGGCGCTGCTGATCCGGCTGACGCTCTGGTGGCCCGAGAAAAGTGCCGCGGCCCTGATCGACCACGACACCTACAACAAGCTCTTCACGCTGCACGGCTCGATCATGATCTTCATCGTGATCATCCCGGGCATCCCGGCGGCGCTGGGCAACTTCGTGCTGCCGCTGATGATCGGGGCCAAGGACGTGGCCTTCCCGCGGCTGAACCTGCTGAGCTGGTACCTGTGGATGACCGGCGTCTGCCTGGCCCTGGGGGCCATCATCCTCGGCGGGGTGGAGACCGGCTGGACCTTCTACACGCCCTACAGCACCGACACCATGAGCAGCGCCGTGATACCGGTGGTGGCCGGGGCCTTCGTGCTGGGCTTCAGCTCGATCTTCACCGGGTTGAACTTCATCGTCACCATCCACAAGCTGCGGCCGCCCGAGATGGACTGGTTCAGGATGCCGCTGCTCATGTGGGCCTTGTACGCCACGGCCATCATCCAGGTGCTGGCCACGCCGGTGCTGGGCATCACGCTGCTGCTGCTGATCGTCGAGCGGCTGTTCGGGGTGGGCATCTTCACGCCCGAGCAGGGCGGCGACCCGGTGCTGTTCCAGCACTTCTTCTGGTTCTATTCGCACCCGGCGGTCTACATCATGATCCTGCCGGCCATGGGCGTGATGAGCGAGATCATCGCGGTCTTCAGCCGCAAGCACATCTTCGGCTACAAGTTCATCGCCTTCTCCAGCGTGGCCATCGCGGTGCTGGGCTTTCTGGTCTGGGGGCACCACATGTTCACCAGCGGCCAGTCCACCCTGGCCAGTGTGATCTTCAGCGCCCTGACCTTCAGCGTGTCGATCCCCTCGGCCATCAAGGTCTTCAACTGGCTGGCCACCATGTACCGCGGCTCGATCGTGCTCAAGACGCCCATGGTCTACGCCCTCTCTTTTCTGTGGATCTTCGGCATCGGCGGACTGACCGGCCTGTTCCTGGGGACGCTGGCCACCGACGTGCACCTGCACGACACCTACTTCGTGGTGGCCCACTTCCACTTCGTGATGGCCGGCACGATGTTCGTGTTCTTCGCCGGCATCTATTACTGGCTGCCCAAGGTTTTCGGCCGCATGTATTCCGAACGCCTGGCCCAGACCGGGGCCTGGCTGGCCCTGATCGGCTTCAACGTCACCTTCCTGGTGCAGTTCCTGATGGGTGCCCACGGCATGCCGCGCCGCTACTACAACTATGCCGCCCTGCCCGAGATGCAGATCCTGCACCAGATCTCGACCGTGGGCGCCTTCATCCAGGCGGTCGGGTTCGGCCTGGCGGTGCTGACCATCGTGCACGCCGTCTTCCGCGGGCGCAAGGCGCCGGCCAACCCGTGGGGAGCGGCGACCATGGAGTGGCGCACCAGCTCGCCGCCGCCGTACTACAACTTCCGCCAGACGCCGCCAGTGACCGATCCTTACGACTACAGTCATCTGGCCTATGACGCGGCCACCGACGCCTATCGTTTCACCGACGGCTGGGTGGTCGACGAGCCGGAAAGGGGGCAGGGCTGATGTCTACGCAGGTCGACCCGCGGCCCGCCGAGCACGGTGACCACCCGGCGCACCTGGCGCACCACTTCGAGACGCCCAGCCAGCAGTTCGACGCCGCCAAGCTGGGCATGTGGATCTTCCTGGTCACCGAGATACTGTTCTTTGCCGGGCTGTTCTGTGCGTATGCGGTCTATCGCGCCAACCACCCGGAGATGTTCTCGCTGGGGGCGGCCCTGCTCGACCGCACGCTGGGCGCGATCAACACCGTCGTGCTGATCCTCAGCAGCTTCACGATGGCCATGGCGGTCTACTTCGCCCAGCGCTCCAATCGCCGCGGGCTGATCATCTGCCTGTCACTCACGCTGCTGGGCGGGCTGGGCTTCATGGGCATCAAGACCGTCGAATACGCCGACAAGATCCGCCACGGCAAGGTCTGGGGCGCCGGCTTCAGTTATTCGCCCACGGCCCACGGCGGCGAGCACGCCGACGGCGCCGCGGCGACCGGCGATCCGGCCCACGCCGACCAGTCGGCCACCAGCGAGCAGAACCCCTATGCCCGCAAAGACATGCACATATTCATGGGCATCTACTTCTGCCTGACCGGGCTGCACGGGTTGCACGTGCTGGCGGGGCTGATCGTGCTCATCTGGCTCTTGCGCCGCGCGATCAAGGGCCACTTCGGGGCCCACTACTATACGCCGGTCGATCTGGGCGGCCTGTACTGGCACCTGGTGGACCTGATCTGGATCTACCTGTTCCCCTTGCTCTACCTGATCGACTGAAACCAGGAGCTGTTGCGAGATGTCCGCCGACAAGCAGTCGCTGCCACCTGCCGACCATTCCACCACCGGGCACATCGTGCCGCCGCGCACGCTGGGCGCGGTCTGCGTCGCTCTGCTGGCCTTCACGGGCCTGACGGTCTGGCTGTCGTACTTCCACCTGGGCAACTGGAACCTCTGGGCCGCCCTGGGCATCGCCACGGTCAAGGCCGGCCTGGTGGTGCTGTTCTTCATGCACCTCAAGTACGACCGCCCGTTCAACGCCGTACTGATCCTGGCGGCCCTGCTGTTCGTGCTGCTGTTCGTCGGCTTCACGCTGATCGACACCACGCACTACCGCGACCAGCTCTACCCGGTCGACTCGCCGCAGTACGCTCCCAGGATCGAGAGCCAGCGCCAGCGCGGCTGAAGCGCCCCTGGTGGTCGCCGACCATCCGGGGTATATATCCCGGGCGCGGCGAGCTGCGCCGCGGCGACCGGAATCCATGGACCCTCAAACCCGCGAATCTCGACACCCCTGGCTGGGCGTGGGGGCGCTGCTGGCATGCGCCACGCTCTGGAGCCTCAACGGCCCGCTGATCAAGCTGCTCGACCAGGCCCACCTGCCCGCGATCACCATCGCCTGCTATCGCTCGCTTATCGGCGGGCTGATCTTCCTGCCGCTGGCGGCGCCACGCTGGCGCAGCCTGCGCCAACTGCCGCTGCGCTGGCCGCTGTTCTCGATCGCCGCCTTCACGCTGATGACGGCCTGTTTCGTGATCGCCACCACCATGACGGCCGCCGCCAATGCCATCATCCTGCAATACACCTCGCCGATCTGGGTGGCGGTGCTTGCGCCGTGGCTGCTGCGCGAACGCCTGGGGCGCAGCGAGCTGCTGGTGCTTGCGGTGGCGATGGTGGGGGTACTGGTCATATTCCTGGGCCATCCCACCCGCGACATCCCCGCGCTGGCCATCGGCCTGGCCAGCGGCCTGGGCTACGGAGCGCTCACGGTCGCCTTGCGCGGCCTGCGCCGGCTGGACGCCCGGCTGGCGGTGGCGCTCAACTTCCTCGGCTCGGGCCTGCTGCTGGTGCCGGCGGTGGGGCTGTGGGGCAGCTTCGGGTTGAGCGGACGGCAACTGTGGCTGATCAGCCTGCTGAGCGTGGTGCAGTTCGCCCTGCCTTACCTGCTGTTCTCGTGGGCCTTGCGCCACGTGGCCGCCGGTCGGGCTGCGCTGATCGTCCTGCTCGAGACGGTGCTCAATCCGCTGCTGACGTGGCTGCTGGTGGGCGAGCGGGTGCCGACGCCCACCCTGATCGGCGGCCCGATAATCCTGGCAAGCGTCGCGAGCTGGATGGTGCTCACCTGGCAGCGCGAGCGCAAAGCTCGCAGCCAGCAGGCTTTACGCGAAAACTGACCGCCGCGGCCCTGACGGGTCTATTGTGTTGAATAAGTTCGCCGGCTGGCTCGTCAGGATCGGCAGTGACAAGCGAAGGCCACCGCTGGCTGTGGCCGCTTTGGCTGCCTGCCACCAAGCGAGAGGAGAACCACCATGAAACGACTGGCCGCACTGCTGATGCTCTCCGCCGCCCTGTTCGTCGCCACCGGCTGCGACGACTACGACTACCTGGACTTCGGTTTCGACTTCTTCGACACCGGCGGCTACTACTACGAGCCGGTCTACTACGAAGAGACCTACGACTACTACTACGAAGAGGACTACTACTACCAGGACACCTGGTACGACGACTGGTTCTTCTGGCCCTAAGACGCTGCCGCGGCGCGGCCGGCGATCGAGCGGCGACGTGCTCGGGTTCCCTCCCGGCCGGGTGCGCCGCCGTCGGTCTTGTTATGCCCCGCCCGGCGTTGTCTAATGCTGGCTGCCGGTCGGCGGCGCGTCGGCCGGCCGGGGACGGCTGGCCCCCCCAGAGGGTGGCGTGTTTGGGGAGGACGAAATGGCCAAGGTGGCAGTGGTGATACCGGCAGCCGGGGCGGGCAAACGGTTCGGCGGCAAGGTGCGCAAACCCTTCGCCCAGATCGACAATCGCCCGGTCTTCATCCGGTCGATCGAGCTGTTCGTCAATCGCAAGGATGTGCAGCAGGTCGTCCTGGCCGTGGCCGCCGACGATTTCGACGTGGTCAAGGAAAAGTACGCCGCCAACCTGATGTTCATGGGCATCAAGCTGGTCAAAGGCGGCCAGGAGCGCTACGAGTCGGTGCGGGCGGCGCTCGAGGCGGTCGACCCGTCGGTCGAGCTGGTGTGCGTGCACGATGCGGTCAGGCCCTGCGTGCTGCCCGAGTGGATCGACCAGGTCTTCGAGCGGGCCGCCGAGAGCGGAGCGGCGATCCTGGCGGCGCCGCTGACGGGCACCATCAAGCGCGTCGCCGACGGACAGATCGCCGAGACCGTCTCACGCAGCGGACTGTACGAAGCCCAGACGCCGCAGGTCTTCCGGCGCCGGTTGCTTATCGACGCCTACGCCGCTTTGCCCGACGACTGCGCGCCGACCGACGACGCCCAGGTGGTCGAGCTGGCCGGCCACCCGGTTGCGATCGTCGAGACCGACCGGCGCAACATCAAGATCACCACCGGCAGTGACCTCAGCCTCGCCGCCGCCATCCTCAAGGACATCGCCCGGCAGGTGCGGCGCGGCGGCGGGCCGCGCGGCCCGTTCGAGGAGGCGCAGTGGTAAGAGTGCGGGGAGCCAGCGGTGTGGGTCTCAGGCGGCCGGCGGCGACGGGCGTGCGCGGCGGCGTCGGGCGCAGCCTGGCGCTCTGTGCGCTGGTTGTCATCGGCGGGGGGTGCCAATGGTCCGGGCGGGCCCGGGTCTCCGGCAACGACGCGCCGCGGATGCCGCCCAGCGCCGACACGGCTTTCACGACCGCCGAGCCGCTCGACGAGCAGCCGGCGCCCAGGCAGCCGCGCGTCGTCTACGAGCTGGCGGTCCTGCACGCCCGGGTACCACACGATGCGTTCGAGCAGGCGGCGCAGGTGTGGAGTTTTCTGCGCGAGGATGTGCTCGATGCCGACACGCAACTGCGGCTGCGCAACAACGGCCTGCGGATCGGCATCGGGCATCAGCGGCGCTGGGGAGAGATCAGAGACACGCTGGAAGCCGCGGGGGCCGAGAGCATCGTCTTTCCGCAGCCGCTGCGGGCGCCGGCCGGTTTCTCGATCGGGCTCGAGCTGGACACCGCGCCGCGCGAGCAGACGCTCTTTTATATGGGGCCGGACGGCGTGCTGAGCGGGGCCACCTGGCCGGAGAGCCGCAACGTGCTGCGCGTCAGCTACTACCCGGACGTCAGCGACATCCACAACGTGCGGCTGTTCGTGGTGCCCGAGGTCTATCGGCAACGCGGCGACTGGAAGTGGATCCGCAGCCAGGCGGGGATCGCGCCGGCGCCGGATCAGGCCCGCGAGGTCTACAGCGCCGTGGCATTCAACGTGGTGCTCGAGCCGGGGGAGTTTCTGCTGATAGCGCCCAGTGAGAACGCCCGGATACGCGGCCTGCTCGGCGGCGCGTTTTTGTCGAGCCTGAGCGCCGGGCGGTGGTATGATTCTTATATCTTCCTGCGACCCGAAGCCAAGCCGATCAGTGAGTATGACTGAGCGATCCCGACGCCCGGCTCCGTTGCAGCCCGAGTTCTTCCAGCGGCTCTTCGAGGGGGCCGGCCTGGCCGTCTTCGCCATCGATGCCAACGGCAACGTGCAGGCCTGGAACTCGATCGCGCGCGAGGTCTATCACCACCGCACCGGGCGCGAAGGCGGCGGCCCGCTGCGCGAGATGTTCCCCGAGAAGGACCGCCAGACTTTCGACGCTTCGCTGCGCAGCGTGGTGCAACGCCGCCGACCGACCGAGTTCCGCACGCGCTTCGAGGATCACGGCGATCGACCGACCGAGTACGCTACCTGGCTGACACCCATCTTCG
>CAZRSM010000350.1:0-7136 GCA_964602755.1 uncultured Planctomycetales bacterium | reverse complement strand
GATCTGGACTTCGGTGACGGCCTGCGTGGCGGCCGTGATCGGCGCATTGCGGCTGCCGATGCCCTCGGTCTTTCCGGAGTCCAACTCGCGGGCCAAGCTCGGCCCGCCCGAGCAGTTCAAGCCCGGCTCGGCCACCTATGTGCCCGAGACCACGGCGTGGATCTACCGTGACGAGCAGGGCCTCTATGCCATCTCGGCGGTGTGCACGCACCTGGGTTGCATCGTGGCGCGCGAGGCCGACGGTGGTTTCAAGTGCCCCTGTCACGGATCGGTCTTCGCGGCCGACGGCAAGGTCGTCGGCGGCCCGGCCCCCAAGGGTCTCAATTGGCTGGCCCTGGGCCTGAGCCCCGACGGGCAACTGGTGGTCGACAAGGTTCGGACGGTGCCGGCCGGCACCCGTTTTCAGGCATAACAGCGCAAGGCGGGAGCATAGCATGGCGGAATCGGGCGCCAGCAGCGAGCGAGCGGTCAGCAGCGGCGACAAGCGCCGCGGCGCGCTGGGCGAATACTGGGTCAACCTGCGCCGACTGCCGAGCACGGTGAGAGACTCGATCGTCCGGCACGGGGCGCCGACCTCGGACCGGGCGCGGTCGCAGGCCGTGTTCAACAACTTCTTTCTGCACATCCTCTCGGTACGCATCCACCGGCATTCGCTGAAGTTCATGACCACCGTCGGCCTGGGGGTGATCACGCTGGTGCTCTTCGTCCTGCTGACGATCACCGGCATTCTGCTGATGGTCTACTACAAGCCGTCGGTCGATCAGGCCTACACCTCCATGAAGGACATCGTGGCGGTCGTGCCGACCGGACGCTTCATGCGCAACATCCACCGCTGGGCGGCCCACGGGATGGTGGCCTGCGTCATCCTGCACATGGCGCGGGTCTTCTACACGGCGGCCTACAAGCGCATGCGCGAATTCAACTGGGTCCTGGGCATGGTGCTGTTCGTGCTCACGCTGCTGCTGAGCTTCACCGGCTACCTGCTGCCCTGGGACCAGCTCGCCTTCTGGGCCATCACGGTCGGCTCCAACATTGCCTCCTCGCCGCAGGAGGTCACCGACGCCCTGGGCATAACGGCGTATTTCGATCCCGGCGGGTTCGTCAAACAGCTGCTGCTGGGCGCCCACCACGTGGGGCAGGAGGCCCTGATCCGCTTCTACGTTCTGCACGTCATGGTGCTGCCGCTGGCGCTGACCACCGTGCTGGCGGTGCACTTCTGGCGCATCCGCAAGGACGGCGGCCTGGCGCGCCCCGGCGAGTCGATCCCGACCCGGCCCGGCGGCCAGGCCGAGGGCGGCACCAGGACCTGGGGCCTGATGGGGCTGATGAAGGGCCGCACGCCGGCAGTCGGCAAGGAACTGGCCAACACCGTGCCGGCTTACCCCAACGCCCTGTACGCGGTGGGCGCGCTGGCCATGCTCACCGTGGCCGGCGTGCTGCTGCTGGGCTACTTCTGCAACGCGCCGCTCAAGGAGATCGCCAACCCCATGGTGCCGGAGAACCCGGCCAAGGCCCCCTGGTACTTCCTGGGTCTGCAGGAGCTGGTCGGCTATTCGGCCTTCATGGGCGGCGTGGGTATCCCCGCGCTGGCCATCGTGGGCCTGGCGCTGATCCCCTATCTGGACCGCGAGGACGAGGAGGTGGGCGTGTGGTTCAGCGGTCCGCGCGGCAAGCGCGTGGCCTTGCTGAGCCTGGTGTTTACCGCGCTGGTGACGGTCGGCATGCTGGTCTTCACGATCAAGGTCGGCTGGCTGCGCAACTGGTATCCCGATATCCCGCAGTTGGTCATCACCCTGGTCAATCCCGGGACGGTGCTGGTGGCGGCCTTCGCTCTCTGGTCGCTGCTGACCGTGCGCGTGACCAACTCGACGCGCATGGGCGCCATCGCGCTGTTCACCTGTTTTCTGGTCGCTTTCACGATCCTGACGTATTTCGCCACCGTGCATCGCGGCCCCAACTGGCAGTTCTACTGGTGGCCGAGTCAGTGGCCGACGCATTGACGATGTCGCGGCCGGCTCGCCGGCCGGGTCGGCAGGGTAATCGCAAACGGAGAGAACTGTGGACGACATCGCGGTCCGACGGTTGAAGGTCATCCTGCTCCTCTCTTCGCTTGTCTCGCTGGTGCTGCTGGTGATGGCGGCCTACGAGGAGCACTTTGCCGGCACGTGGCGCCGCTACCAGGCGCAGTATCGCTCGCTGGCCATCAGCCGGGCCGAGACCGATACGGCCCGCCGGGCGGCCGAGGCCATTGAGATCGAGTTCCAGCAGATATTCCTGCCGCAACTGGGCCGCGTCGATCGCTGTACCACCTGCCACATCGGCATCGACGACCCGCGCATGGCCGACGCCGAGGTGCCCCTGCGGGCGCACAGCGGCGACTATCTGCGCTATCACCCCGTCGACAAGTTCGGCTGCACCGTCTGCCACGACGGGCAGGGGCGCATGGTCGACGAGGCCGCCGCCCACGGCGAGGTGCCGCACTGGGGCAAGCCGCTGTTGCGCGGCAAACGCGTCTTCACCAGTTGCTCACGCTGCCATTACGAGCCGGACGTCTTCGGGGCCGAGGCCGATCTCTACACCCGCAGCGCCGCGCCGCGGCCGCTGCTGCACGACGAGCTGGCCGCCAGCCTGCCGGGAGATATCGACCGCGACGGTCCGATCGCACGCGGCAAGCGGCTGCTGATCGAGTCGGGCTGCCTGGGCTGCCACCAGTACCGCGGCCGCGGCGGCACGCTGGGGCCGGACATCACCTACGTGGGCGACAAGACCACGCACGACTTCGACTTCACCCACATCGAAGGCGAGCACACCGTCGAGAACTGGCTGTATCAGCACTTCCGCCGTCCGGCCGAGGTCTCGCCCGGCACGCTGATGCCCGATCTGGGCTTCACCGAACAGCAGGCCCGCGACCTGACGCTGTACATGATGAGCCTGCGGCGCAAGACCATGCCGGCCAGCCACATGCCGGCGCCGCCGCGCTACAGCGCTGCGCTGGCCGACGGCCGCGAGCTCTACCAGTTGTTCTGCAGTGCCTGCCACGGCGTCGACGGACGCGGCAGCACGACCCGCGAGGCCGACGCCGTGCGGCCGGTCGACGCTCCGCCCGAGCTGATGGTGCCTTCGCTGAACCATCCCGACACGCTGGCCGTGGCCAGCGACGACTATCTGCACGCCATCATCGCCAACGGCCGGCCCGGCACGAGCATGCCGGCCTGGGCACTGGGTGCCGAGGGTGGCCTGCTCGACCAGGAGATCGAGGCCATCGTCGCCTACATTCGTTCCTGGGAGCCGCCGGCGCCCGACGTGGCCTCGATCAGCGCCGCGCGCGGCGATCCGCGCGTCGGGGCGGCGATCTATCGGCGCAACTGCGCCGGCTGCCACGGCGACAATGGCGAAGGCGGCGTGGGCGTGCGGCTCAACTCGCCCTCGTTCCTGGCGGTGGCTTCGGACGAGTTCCTGGCGACCACCATCATCGAAGGTCGTCCCAACACCGCCATGCCGAGCTGGAAGGAGCTCGACGGACAGGCCATCAGCGACGTGCTGGCTTTCATGCGCACCTGGGCGCCGACGGCCAGCTCACCCGACGAGACGCTGAAGATGGCCGCCGAGCCGCAGGACTATCCGGGCGTTTCGGTCGAGATCGGCGCCACGCTCTACAAGGCCAACTGCGTGATGTGCCACGGACCGGCCGGCGAGGGCGATCTGGCTCCCTCGCTGACCACGCAGGAATTCCTCAGCATCGTCGGCGACGACTTCCTCTACCAGACCATCGTGCGCGGGCGTCCGGGTACCGGCATGCCGGCCTGGCACAATCTGTCGAGCGAAGACGTCGCTTCGTTGATCGTCTGGCTGCGCAGTTGGCAGAAGGTGCCCTCGCGCGAGTTGCCCACCGACACCATCGTCGGCGACTGGGACACCGGCCGTTTCCTCTACGCCGGCGTGTGTGCGAGTTGCCACGGCACCTACGCCGAGGGAGCCGTCGGGCCGCAGTTGAACAACCCGGTCTTCCTCGAAACCGTCAGCGACGCCATGCTGCGCGAGTGGATCGCCTACGGCAAGAGCGGTACGCCGATGCGCGGCTTTATCAAAGGCGGGCAGGGCACCGTCGAGCTGCGGCCGCAGCAGATCGACGACATCGTGGCCTACCTGCGCTCGCTGCAGCGACGCCCGCGGGTGGCGGTGGCCAAACGGCCCAGCGGGCGGCCCGAGCTGGGACGCCTGTGGTACGCCGCCAGTTGCGCCGGCTGCCACGGCGAGCGGGGCGAGGGCGCCAGCGGTCCGGCCCTGGCCAACCCCGGCTTCCTGCGGGTCGCTTCCGACGGCTTCCTGATGGCCACGCTGGCCCTGGGGCGCGACGGTACGGAGATGCGTCCGGTCAAGAAGGGGCCGCAGTCGATCCTGTCGCTGAGCAGCGACCAGATCAACGACCTGGTGGCCTACCTGCGTTCCTGGGAATACCAGCCGCCGCAGACCGGCATCGCCCACCGCTACGTGGTGCCGTGGGACCTGCAGCGCGGCCGGCGACTGTACGAGTCGAACTGCGCCGGCTGTCACGGCATCGACGGCAAGGCCGAGCTGAGCGCTCCGGGGCGCTTGTCGGCCTGGGCTCCCAACCTCAACAACCCCAGCTTCCTGGCGGCCGCCACCGACGGCTTCCTGCAGGCCACCATCGTGCGCGGCCGGGCCGGGACCGCCATGCGGCCGTTCGGGCACGGGGCCCAGGGGCTGGTGGATCTGTCGCCGGCCGACATCGACGACATCGTGGCCTACATCCGGCGCTGGTCGCAGCAACCCGACCGGCCCATGACCATACCGGCCCAGCGGGCGGCGCCGGCCGCCGGCCCTGCGGCCGCAACCACAGATGACAACGTAAACGAGCGCGTGGGGGCGGGCGCGGCGGCGGGCGGGGCACCCCCCCGGCTGCTGGGCGCCGCCCTGACACCCAGCTCGCGAAAAGGAGACTAGACGATGAAGCGTCAGCGAGGCCCTGTTTACTTCGATCGCCGGGCATTCATGAAGATGGCCGCCGGTACGGGCGTGGCCTGTGCGGCCACCAGCCTGTTGCCGGACGAGTTCATCCAGGCCGCCAATGCGGCGCCGGAGAAGCCGCCGGCCGGCATCCAGTTGCTGCAGGCGGCTTGCCCGTATTGCGGCGTGGGCTGCGGCACCCTGATCAAGGTGCAGAACGGCAAGGTGGTCGGGATGGTGCCGGACAAGAAGCACCCCACCAACCGCGGCATCCAGTGCATCAAGGGACTCAACGCCCACGAGCCGATCTACGTGGATCGTCTGACCAAGGTGCTGGTCCGCAAGGACATGAGCGATCCGTTGCGCGGTCACGTCTCGAGCACCAAGGGCCGTTTCGACGACGACGTCTTCGTCGAGATGTCTTATGAAGAGGCCGAAGAGCTGGTGGCCGAGCGCATCGCCGAGATCATCAAGAAGGAAGGCGGCAACAAGGTCGGCCTCAACGGTTCGGGCCAGCTCACCATGGAGGCCCAGTGGATCGAGAACCAGCTCATGAAGGGCGTGATCGGCAGCAACTCGATCGAGGCCAACGCCCGCATGTGCATGACCTCGGCGGTCACCGGCTATTTCTACTCCTACGGTTCCGACGCGCCGCCCACCAGCTACGAGGACATCGAACAGGCCGACATGGTCACCTTCTGGGGGCACAACGCCCGCGAGGCGCACCCGGTGCTGTTCTGGCGCGTGGCCGACCACAAGAAGCGCCGCGATATCCCCACGCTGGTCTCCGACCCGCGGCGCACCGGCACGGTGCAGGGCCTCGAAGCCATCAACCCGCGCAACAGCTACCACCTGCAGACCTTCAACGGCGACATCAGCTATCACAACGCCATCGCCTACGTGCTGCTGACCAGGTATCCCCGGGCCTGCATGCCGGAGGAGTGGCTCGACAAGAACTGCAGCGGCTGGCGCGAATACGTGGCCGGCGTCAAGGCCCGCTACGCCCCCGAGGACGTGGTCGAACGCCTCAGGATCCTCGACCGCGGCCGGGTCACCGTCGAGCTGATCGAAAAGATCGCCGAGCACTGGGCCGCCGCCAGCATCAAGGGCCGCCAGCGCGGCCGCGGCGGCGTGCTGACCTTCTGGGGCATCGGCTACAACCAGCATCTGCACGGCCAGCACAACACCATCGGCCTGATCAACCTGCACCTGCTGACCGGCAACGTCGGCCGGCCCGGCTGCGGCAGCCACTCACAGACCGGCCAGCCCAACGCCATGAGCGAGCGCCTGATGGGCGGCCTGACCGGCCGGCTGCCCTTCAACCAGCCGCTCAAGAACGAGAAATGGCGCAACCACATCGCCGACGCCTGGGGTATCGACCACGAACGCCTCAAGCAGACCAGCATTCAGCCCAACCCGGGCATGGTGGTCGGCATGATGGAACGCGCGCTCAAGGGCGACTTGCTGGCGATGTTCTGGATGTACACCACTCACGTGCACATGGCCGACCTGCAGACCCTGGTGCGCCCGGCGCTGACCCGCATGTTCGTCGTCGTGCAGGACATCTACCGCCACGCCCCCAACAACCTCTACGCCGACGTGGTCTTCCCCGCCGCCACCTGGGGCGAGTGGACCGGCGGCACCTACATCCAGTCGGAACGGCGGCTCTACGTCTGCGACGGCACCCGCAACCCGCCGCCCAACTGCATCCCCGACATGGACATGGCGATCGACAAGGGCAAGGCCCTGGCCCGCAAGCTGGGCCTCGATGCCGACCGCATCTTCCCCTACGAAAAGAAGATCAAGATGGGCAACGGCCTGATGGCCTACGACCCCGAAGACGTCTTCCGCACCATCGTCAAGGCCAGCAAGGGCTCCGACGCCGACCTCACCGGCATGCTCGAGGTCGAGCAGCGCGACGGGGTCGGCCTCTACGACCAGTTGCGTCGGCTGCGCGGCATCCAGTGGCCGGCGCCGACCTACGAGATCGCGCGCAAAGGCGGTACGCCGCGGCGCTATCTCGGCCAGGAAGGCTGGGCCGGCAAGCCCTATGGCGCCTTCCGCCACAAGGACGGCAGGGCCCGCTTCAAGCTCTGCGAGCAGGACTACAGCAAGCTCGAGGAAGTTTGCGGCAAGCTGATGCAGTACGGCGACAAGAACCAGCCGGG
>CAZRSM010000349.1:0-12189 GCA_964602755.1 uncultured Planctomycetales bacterium | reverse complement strand
AGACGCTCTGATCACCGCTACCGTATACATGCGCCGTTTCTCCTTATCACGGACAAGGTGTAAGCTCCTGCCGGACATGGGGGCACAGATGGCCGGGCCACGTTGTCATCATCGGGATCATCAGGATCCGGTATCCCATCCTTGTCATCGTCAGTATCCAGATTGTCAGGTGTTCCGTCTCCGTCTGTGTCGCCATAGTTATAGAAGAGATCCCAACTGTCCTGCGTCACTCCGGCCCAAGCATAGACGATTGTCGCCGAATTTCCAGCCGCTAGCAGGATATGTCGCATCAGTTTGGAATTCCCAGAACACTGCGCTCGGCCTTTGTCATATGCTGTAAGGATGTGCTGAGGCGGCGTCTCCTGATCCGGGTCGCGCTCGGCCGGATCGTAGCACAATTCCCCCGCTATTCCGCTGGTTACGGCCATCGCAATGTTTGCGACGTGGCGTCGGCCTGGGGCATAGCAGGCAATTTTCTCCAACGCCCTGTCGTAGCGGTAGTCTGCCGGCGGCGGAGCCAGGCGCGAATACCGCTCGGGCATCACGTACCAGCACGACGGCGCCACCGCCTGCAGCAACCGCCACGTCGTTCCATCATCCAACGAATACTCGATCCGCAGCACCACGTGCGTCTTCAGGACCACGTCCGCCCATCCTATGATCCGGTTGCCCAGGATCCAGACATCGTCGCGAACCTGCCCCGCCGCCGGAAGCCACTCCGCTTCCTCACTTTGTCCCAGAACGCCCATGCCGTCGGTGACCCGATCACCGCTGCGGCTCGAGCACGACCTCGACCTCCCTGGTAACCACCACGTTCATGTCGTTGACCGCCGTCATGGTGAGCTTGCAGACCGTCCGTTCCGCCGGCACCTTGATCTGTAGCAGGATTACCAATGGCCGCATGCATACGCGTTCAGGCCTCCCCTTCTCAAGGCCAGCGTATGGTACCACCGTGCACATGCTCGCATCCCGAGGTAATGCAGCCTGTTGGGCGAGCAACGTCCGCCGCACGGGCCAGCACCCAGCCTCTTTATGCTGCACATTAGCGCATACAACATGATAGCGGCCTGACTCTGCGGCGGCAGCCCGCCTCGTCAAGCTGCCGGCGGCACAGGCCGCGGCCGGTTCACGAGTTAAGTCTCAATGACTGCAGTCCGGCGGCCGGGCCGGGGAGAAATGCGCCCCTGCTCTCAGGTGCATTGCCCGTTGCCCAGGGGGCGGATCAGTTCGATCAGCCGTTGCGGCTGCCAGGGTTTGGTCAGAACGGCCAGGGCCCCGAGGTCGAAGCATTCGCTGCGCATCTCGCTGCTGCGCTCGGAAGTAACCACAATGGTGGGAACCTCTATACATCGGCGGCGCAGTTCGCGCAGCAGACTGCGCCCGTCCATTACCGGCATGTTCAGGTCGGTGATCAGCAGGTGCGGCGACATCAGCGGAATCCGGCACAGGGCCTGCAACCCGTTGGCCGCCTCCACCCAGGCCCAGCCTTCGTCCTGCAGCACGGTGCGCACGCACCGGCGTTCAAACGCGATGTCGTCCACCACCAGGGCCAGGTGCATCCACTTACACTCCGTCGGCTCTACGCGGCCGCGGCACGGCGACTGCTCCCCCTCCTCTTGCTCGGCCAGCCCGGCGGCCGGCTTGAGACCGCCGCGCCGCGTACGCCCCGGCCCCGCGCGTGGCCCGGCAGACCGCGCCCCGGGCGGCGGGCTGCGCGCAGCGTTCCGCGGGCAGGCCGCAGCCGGCTCGCGGCGGCGCGCAGACGATCATTCCTGACGGCCAGGGCCCCCTGCCACCGGATGGGAGAATGCCGAAGGAGGGACTCGAACCCTCACGGCCTTGCGGCCACGGGATTTTGAATCCCGCGCGTCTGCCAGTTCCGCCACTTCGGCCAGACTCCAGGGCGATCATCGCTGCCCTCGGCGCCGGCCACTGATCCGGCGCCCGTGCCCTGCGACACCTCAATACTCTAGTAACTGCCCCGGCCGCGATCAACGCTGGCCGCCCACGGGGCTTCAGCGGGCCGACACGGGCTGGGGCGGGCGCAGCGCCAGCATGCGCTCCAGGGCCACGCGCGACCAGCGCTTGGCCTGCTCGTCGACCACGATGCGGTTGACCACCTCGCCGGCGCACAGCCGGCTCAAGGCCCAGTAGAGGTGCCGCGGGTCGATGCGGTACATGGTGGTGCACAAGCACTGGATGGTGGCCAGCGAGCGCACGTGCTTGCGCTCGAAGCGCCTGGCCAGCCGCTGCACCAGGTGCACCTCGGTGCCCACCGCCCACCAGGTGTCGTCGGGGGCCTCGGTGATGGTCTTGATGATGTACTCGGTGCTGCCCACGTAGTCGGCCTGCTGGCAGACCTCCCACGAGCACTCCGGGTGCACGATGATGCGGTAGTCCTGCTCCATGGCCCGGATCTGCTCGACGTGCCTGGGCGTGAACAACTGGTGCACCGAGCAGTGTCCCTTCCACAGAATGAAGCGCGCCTCGCGCACCTGCTCCGGGCTGAGTCCGCCGTCGGGCAGCGCCGGGTCGTAGACCACCATGCTGCCCAGCGGCCAGCCCAGGCCGTAGGCGGTGTTGCGCCCCAGGTGCTGGTCGGGCAGAAAGAGCACCTTGTTCCCCTCGTCACCCGGCCCCTCGGGCCGCGCTCCGCGCAGGGCCCACTCGAGTACCATGCGGGCGTTGGAGCTGGTGCAGCAGGCCCCCTCGTGCTGCCCCACGAACGACTTGACCGCCGCCGACGAGTTCACGTACGTCACCGGCGTGATCGGCACCGGGCTGTGGCGGCTCAGGAACTCCCAGGCCGCTTCGGCCTGCTCCAGCGTCGCCATGTCGGCCATGCTGCAACCGGCCGACAGATCGGGCAGGATCACCTGCTGCTCGTCACTGGTCAGAATGTCGGCCGACTCGGCCATGAAGTGCACGCCGCAGAAAACGATGTACTCGGCGTCGTGCTGCTCGGCGGCCAGTTGCGAGAGCTTGAGGCTGTCGCCGGTGAAGTCGGCGAACTCGATCACATCGTCCTGCTGATAGTGGTGTCCGAGGATCACCACGCGCCGGCCCAGTTGCTGCTTGCACCGGCTGATACCCTCGCGAAGCTGCGACTCGTCGAGCTCGACGAGCTCCGCGGGCAACGGCGGTTGGTATAACACCTTGTGTTTCTCCACATCGGGCGCTGCCGGCCGGCCGGATTCAACCTCTCCGGCGTGCGGTCGGCGGCCCGGCTGCCCCCGTCACAACTCGAACCGGCTGCGCTCCTCGTCCTCCAGGATATCAGCCAGCCGCATGCGTACGTAATCGACATCCACGACCACCTGCTTGTTGCGCGCGTCGGAGGCATTGAAGGCAATCTCCTCGATCACCTTTTCGCAGATGGTGTACAGTCGGCGGGCGCCGATGTTCTCCAGGATCTCGTTGGCCCGATAAGCCATTTCGGCCATTTCACGGATCGCCTCGTCGGTGAAGTGCAGCTCGACGCCCTCGGCCTGCATCAGCGCCACCTGCTGCTTGATCAGCGCGTTCTGCGGCTCGGTCAGGATGCGGTAGTAGTCTTCGGCGCTCAGATCGTGCAGCTCGACCCGGATCGCGAAGCGCCCCTGCAGCTCGGGCATCAGGTCGCTGGGCCGCGACTGCGTGAAGGCCCCCGCGGCGATGAACAGAATGTGATTGGTCCGCACCAGCCCGTAACGCGTGCTCACCGTCGAGCCTTCCACCAGAGGAAGCAGGTCGCGCTGCACGCCGGTGCGCGAAACGTCCGGCCCCCCCACGTCGCCCAGCGGCCCACCGCAGATCTTGTCGATCTCGTCCAGGAACACCACGCCGCTCTGCTCGCAGCGTTTGATCGCCGCGGTGTTGATGGCGTCGTCGTCGATCAGCCGGTCGGTCTCCTGCTGCACCAGCACCTCGAGCGCCTCGGGTACCGGCAACCGCTGGCGGCGGGCGTGATGGGGCATGATGCGTTCCATGAACTGCTCGAATTCCGGCCCCATCTGGTCCAACCCCATGGTGCTCATCACGTGCATGGGCACGGCCCGCTCGGGGATAGTGACCTCGACCATGCGCTCGGCCAGGCCCCCGGCCCGCAGCTGGCTGCGCAGCTTCTCGCGCGTGCGGCGGCGACGTTCGGCCTGTTCGGGCTCGTAAATGTCGGACGAGTCGGACCCGGGCAGCAACTGGTCGATGATGCGGTCTTCGGCCAGCTTCTCGGCCCGCTCGCGCACGCCCTGGGCCGCCGCGGCACGTTCCAAAGACACGGCCCGCTCGACCAGATCGCGGATGATGCCCTCCACATCGCGGCCGTGATAACCGACCTCGGTGAACTTGGTGGCCTCGATCTTGATGAACGGGGCACTGATGAGCTGGGCCAGCCGGCGGGCGATTTCGGTCTTGCCGACGCCGGTCGGCCCGATCATGAGAATGTTCTTCGGAGCAATATCGTCGGCGATCGACTCGGGCAGGCGCAGACGCCGCCAACGGTTGCGAATCGCCACCGCCACGGCTCGCTTGGCTTCTTCCTGTCCGATGATGTAACGGTCGAGCGCGGCGACTATCTGTCTGGGAGTGAGGTCGTCCATTCGCGGTTTGCCGGCTTTCCTGTGCGCCGTACGGTCGTGCTGCTCCAAGCCGCCCGGCACGTTCGGCGAGACCGATGCCCGCGGGACTCGCCCGTTGCGGGGCATCACCAGGTCATCAATCATGATAGCTGCCGTGCCCCTGTCGGGGCAAACCGGCCCGCCCCGGAGAGACCGGAACGGGACACCGACAACCGGTCGGCCACGCGGGTGAGCCGTCCGCATGTGGGTGTCCCGTCGAGGTTTCTGGCAAGTGGTGGCGGTCGGACTCGAACCGACGACCTCCGGATTATGAATCCGGCGCTCTGGACCAGCTGAGCTACGCCACCGGCATATCCCGGCGCCGGGCCCGACCGCCCGGCGCCGCTGCGACCACGTAGTATACCACGCTCGCGCCGTTTGCCAAATCACCCGCCGGGTTCATCCAGCCTGCTGGCGGAGGGGCAGCCTCTGTTGACACGAATGCGAGCCCGGCCGCGCCCTCCACCGGCCTGCGCGGAATACTCGCCGATCGAAAGCGACGCGTTGCAGTCACCTCCCGGCGATAACGGGCAAACGCCCGGTTTCGGGCGTGTCGATGGGCGCCCATGATGCGGGCCGCGATCCGGGCCTCGCCCGCCGAGTATCTATGCGCCGCCACGTTGCCATCATCTCGGCCGACCTCGCCGATCCGCTGCTGAGCGGCCGCAAGCGGATAGAGTCCCGGCTGTCGCGCCGGCGCCGCGTCCCCTTCGGCCGCGTCCGCCGAGGAGACCTGATCTATTTCAAGCTGGTTGCCGGCGAAATTATCGGACGATCACGAGTCGCCCGCGTGCTCCATCTGGTCGACCTCACCCCGCGGCGCCTCGACGACCTGCGCCGCCGATATGGACCCGCCATCGCCGCCCCGGCTGACTACTGGCAGCAGCGGCGCGACTGTCGCTTCGGCGTATTGATCTGGCTCGCGGGACTCGAGCCGGCATGGCACCCCCCGCGGGTCGCCCGTCAGTACGGCAACGGCTGGATCGTGTTGTGAACTCCAGATTTGGGGCACTTTTCGCCCAGCGCCCCCTTGGCAGGTCGGCACTTGCGACTATACTAGCTGGTTCGTGGCCCGGCGGCAGGTGCCGGGGGCAGGTTTGGATGCTGGCAACCGAGTGGATCATATGCCGACGATCAATCAACTGATCAACAATCCGCGCCGCAAGGTGCCCAAGAAGTCCAAGGTGCGCGACCTCGAACAGTGTCCGCAGCGTCGCGGCGTCTGCTTGCAGGTCAAGACCCAGACCCCCAAGAAGCCCAACTCCGCCTTGCGCAAGGTCGCCCGTGTCCGGCTGACCAACGGGCGCGAGATCACCGCCTATATCCCCGGCGTCGATCACAACCTGCAGGAGCACTCGATCGTGCTCGTCCGCGGGGGCCGCGTACGCGACCTGCCCGGCGTCCGCTACCACATCATCCGTGGCAAGCTCGACTGCGCCGGCGTGGTGGCCGACAAGGAAGGCAAGCCCCGCAACCGCAGCCGCAGCAAGTACGGCGTCAAGCGCAAGAAGAAGTAGCCCCGTTTGGGCGGTTTGAGGACTTCGAGGCAGAGAGAATACCACGGCAGTTTTCAGGTGAGAGATGGCGCAGAAGCGTTTCACGGCATCGGCCAGCCAGTTGCGACCTGACCCCAAGTACAACAGCCTGCTGGCGTCCAAGTTCATCAACTGCCTGATGCACGACGGCAAGAAGCAGGTCGCCCAGCGCGTTTTCTACGACGCGCTCGACCGCATCAGCAAGAAGATCAAGGACGTCCCCCCCATCGAGGTGTTCGAGCAGGCCATCGAGAACGTCAAGCCCGATATCGAAGTGCGCTCGCGGCGCGTCGGCGGTGCCAACTACCAGGTGCCCATGCCGGTCAACGCCAAGCGCCGCCAGAGCCTGGCGATCCGCTGGGTGCTGGCTGCCGCCCGCAGCAAGAAGGGCCGCCCGATGGCTATCCGCCTGGCCGACGAACTGGTGGCCGCCTACAACAAGGAAGGCGACGCCATGACCACGCGGCTCAACGTGCACCGCATGGCCGAGGCCAACAAGGCCTTCGCGCACTTCGCCTGGTCGCGGCGCTAGCCGCCGACCGGTGCCGGTCAACCAGACGAAACTTCAGCCGGCCGGAGGGCACGCCAGCTTTCCGGCCTTGCCTTTGCGCCGCGGGCCATCCCTGCGGTATCATCTGCGCACATGTGCCGCCGACCGTTCGAAATCGACCTGCCGCCCGAGGCCAGCCCGGCAGTGCGAATCGTCCAGGCACTGGTCGACGCCGGCTATCAGGCGCTGCTGGCCGGCGGCTGCGTGCGCGACCTGCTGCTCGGCAACCGGCCCAGTGACTACGACGTAGCCACCGACGCCCCACCCCAGACCATCTGCCGCCTGTTTCGCAAAACCCGCAAGGTGGGCGTCAAGTTCGGCGTGGTACTGGTGCGCAAACGCGGCCGCTGGGTCGAGGTCGCCACCTTCCGCAGCGACGGGCAGTACCTCGACGGTCGCCGACCGAGCGAGGTGCACTTCTGCGACGCCCCCACCGACGCCCGGCGGCGCGACTTCACCATCAACGGCATGTTCCTCGACCCGCTGCGCCGCGAAATCATCGACTACGTGGGCGGCAGCGACGATCTGGCCGCCGGTCTGATCCGCGCCATCGGCGCCCCCGAGCAGCGCTTCGCCGAAGACTACCTGCGGCTGCTGCGGGCCGTGCGTTTCGCCGCCAGGCTGGATTTCGAGATCGAGCCGCGAACCTGGCAGGCGCTCTGTCACCACGCCAGCCGCCTGCGGGAGATCGCCCCGGAGCGCATCCGTGACGAGCTGGAACGCATGCTCAGCCACCCCGGCCGGGCGCGGGCGGTCGAGCTGCTGCGCAGCAGCCGGCTGCTCGAACACCTCTGGCCCGATGCACGCTGGAACGCCGACCACCTCGACCACGCCCAGCGCATCCTGGCCCGGCTGCCGGCCGAAGCCCCCTTCACACTGGCCTGCGCGGTCCTGCTGGCCGACCGGCCGGAGCACGAGATCCACGCCATCTGCCGCCGACTGACCTGCTCGAACGAGCAGCGGCTGCGCATCGCGTGGCTGGCGCTGCACCACCGCGATCTCGACGACCCCGCTCAGCCCACGCTGGCTGAACTCAAACGCCTGATGGCCGACGCCGGCTTCGCCGAGCTGCGCGCCTGGGCACAGGCCCGCTACCTGGACATGCCCGACGCCGACGGCCGCCGACAGCGACTCCAGCGGCGCATCGCGGCCATCGCCCCCGAACGCATCGCCCCGCCGCCACTGGTCACCGGCGACGATCTGGCCGCCCGGGGCGTGCCTCCCGGGCCGGTGTACAAACAGATCCTCGACGCCGTTTATACCGCTCAGCTCGACGAGCGCATCGCCGACCGCCAGGAGGCGCTGGCGCTGCTGGAGCGTCTGCTGGCCGAGCGGAGCTGAAGCGACTCCTGCCAGTGGCCGGGGCGCTGCCCCCCAGCGGCGGCGCTACTGCGACGGACCCTGCGGCAATACGATGAACTCGCCGGCCCGGGCGGGTGCCAGCACATCTGCCCGCTGGCGATATCGTCTGGCCATCTGCGGGTTGCCTGACAATTCATAAAGCTGCGCGCCGAGCCGGTACACGTCGGCATACAGGGCCGCCAGATTCCCCAGCAGCACCTGCCGGGGCGCCGGCGGGGCCGTCAGCCGCCGCACCTCCGCCGGCTGATGGGCCAGGCAGTCGTCGAGGTAGCGCAGCGCCGTGCCCACGTCGCCCTGCTCGAGCGCCGCCCGGATGATCGGATCGTAGTAGACCTCGAACCCGCTCTGCGCGTCGGCCGACCGCACCGCCGGCAAGTCGGCCGCCGGCGAGAGCGTGTAGACCATCAGCACGCCGCCCAGGGCGCCACACGCCGCCACCCGCCGCCAGCGTCGCTGCACAGCGGCACTCAGCAGTCCCACCAGACCGGCACCGGCCAGCGGGGCGGCGGCCACCGCCAGCGGCACGCGAAAACGCGCGAAGACCATGAAGCCCAGCAGCACCGCCAGGTTGGTTGCGCACAGGGCCACCAGCGGGCCGACGCGGCGCCGCTCGCGCCATGCCAGCACCAGACCAACCAGCGCCAGCGGACCGATCAGGCCGAACGAGATCGGCAGACTGCGCAGCGTGTGCGAGTAGAGCCTGGCGAAGTAGACGTTGGCGTTGTTCGGCTCCTCGAAGCCATACAGCGTCGCCAGCAGCTTGCTGGCCAGCAGCCTGAGATAGTGCCCCACCGACGGGTGCGTGCGCAGCGCCTCTGTCATCGTGGGCAGCGGGGCATTGTCGGTCCGGGCCAGGATCTCGGCCGTGTGCGGCACGTCCCAACTGGCGAAGCCCGCGTCGACCGCGTTGGACAGCGCGAAAGTCACCGGCCCGCCGGTGGCGCCGCTCAGCGGCGGCGCGCCGGCCGCGACGTTGCGCACCGCCGCCGGCAGCCAGCCCAGCGCCACCCCCAGCACCACCGCCGCCGCGGCGCCGATCGCCCGGCGCCGGCCGACGGCCCAGCCGTCGCGCAGCGCCAGCAGCACCAGCAGCAACGCCAGCAGTCCGAAGTGGGCCTTGAGAACCACCGCCAGCCCGGCGGCCAGGCCCGCAACCGTCCAGCGCCACCAGCGCCGGTCGCCGCGCGCCCGGTCGGCCAGCTCCACGACGATCAGGCCCGCCAGCGTGATCCAGGTGGCCCGCAGCAGCGTGAACTCGTAGAACGTCGGCGTGGCATACAGCAGCACCAGCAGCGCCGCCACGAGCGCCGCCAGATGCCCGAAGTGGCGCCGCGCTATCCGCACCACCAGCAGCAGCGTGGCCAGACCGGCCAGGTTCTGCGCCACGTAGACCACCAGCGGCGAGGGCGCCACCAGCGCATAGAGGCCCGCTGCCAGGGCCGGATAGAGCGGCCCCTGATATACCCGTCCGCCGCCGCACCAGTGGTCCCACAGCGCGGCGGCCGGGTCTTCCGGGTTCTGCTCTACGAACTGCGCCCAGCGCTGCGGCTGGAGCCGGGCGAAACGCGCGGCGATCTCGCGGTGCCAGGAGTGCAGCGGCGGCCCCACGCTGCGCGACCAGATGTCGCCTTCCACCATCGTGACCGCCCAGTGGTGGAAGTAGTTCATGTCGGCCTGCTTCCAGCGGTAGAGCCACAGGCAGGGGCTGTGAAACAGCTCGACGAAGCACGCGATGCGCACCACCGCCGCCGCGATCAGCAACAGCGCCACCACGACCCGCCAGCGGCGTTGCAGCCAGCTCTCGGCCCGCCCCAGGGCGCCGGCGGGGCGGTCATGGTTGTCGCCATCCGGCGTGAACATGGGCCGGATTATAGATCAATCGTCGGCGGGAAGATCGGGGCCAGCGGCACAGGGAGCGAGGGGCAGGGGATTGAGGGACCAAGGGACTGAGGGATTGAGGGTCGGGGGCTCAGGGATCAGGTGGTGTCAGCGGCTCGAGTGGAAGGCGCCCGGCATGGGCGCGGCTTGGTGCCGTGCTATCCCGCCCGGTGGCGGTTGGCGTCGATGCCGTGTTTTTCCAGCCGGTGACGCAGCGCTCCGCGGGTCAGTCCCAGCATGCGGGCCGCCTCGGAGGTGTTGTAGCCGCTGGCCGCGAGGGCCGCTTCGATGAGGCGCTTCTCTACCGCCGCCAGCGTACAGTCGCCCGAGGCGAAATCGAACACGATGCCGGGCTGCTGGCCGGCGGCCGGGCCGGTTCCCGCGGGGGTGATGCCCAGGTCGGCCGGCTCGATCCGCCCGCTGTCGTTGATCAGCACGGTGCGTTGCAGCACGTTGGCCAGCTCGCGCACGTTGCCCGGCCAGCGGTAGGCGCGCATCGCCCGGCGCGTCTGCTCGGGCAGCTCGGGAACCGGCTTGCGGAACTTGCGCGCGAACTGCTCGATGAAATGCTCGGCCAGCAAGAACAGGTCGTCGCCGCGCTCGCGCAACGGCGGCAGCTCGATACAGAACAGCTTGAGGCGATAGTACAGGTCGGCCCGGAACTCGCCGGCGGCGACCTTGCGCTCCAGGTCGCTGTTGGTGGCCGCCATTACGCGCACGCGGGCCACGCGCTCGGTCGTGCCGCCCAGGCGCCGGAAGCGGCCGCTCTCGATGGCCACCAGCAGCTTGGCCTGCACGCTGGGCGGCATGTCGCCGATCTCGTCGAGCAGCAGCGTGCCCTCCTGGGCCGTCTCCAGCAGTCCCTTCTTGGCGGTCTTGGCATCGGTGAAGGTACCGCGCTCGTGTCCGAACAGCTCGCTCTCGAACAGGTTTTCCGGGATGGCCGTGCAGTTGAGGTGCACGAACGGACGGTCCGGGTGCGGGCTGTGGTGGTGGATGTAGCGGGCGATCAGTTCCTTGCCGGTGCCGGTCTCGCCCAGCAGCAGCGTCGTGGGCAGTTGCCCCTCCGGCTCGATCTCGACCGCCGCGATGCGCTCCGCCAGGCGGATCACCTCCTGCATCGCGGAACACTGCCCGATGATCTGCACGCGCGTGGATTCCTGGCGCTGCGCGTGGCGATAGGCGTCGAGCTGGTTGCGAATCAGGCGGTTCTCCAGGCAGCGATCGACCGCCAGCACCACTTCCTCCATCGACACCGGCTTTTGCAGGAAGTCGGCCGCCCCCTGTTTCATGGCCTTGACCGCCCGGTCGACCGTCCCGTGGGCGGTGATGACGATGATCGGGAAGTCCCAGCCGTGCTCGTGGAAGCGCGCGATCAGGTCGATACCGTTGACGTCGGGCAGGTGCAGGTCGACCAGCGCCAGGTCGGGATTGCGGCGCGCCGCTTCTTCGAGCGCCGCCGAGCCGGTGTCGCAGATGCGGCAGCGGTGGCCGGCGCGCTGCAGCGCAAGCTGGATCGAGAAGCTCAGGTTCTCCTCGTCGTCGATCACCAGAATGTCGGCCATCACCGCCGCTCCAACGCTCTACCGCCCCCGCTCTACTGCTCCCCTGCTCCACTGCTCCCCTGCTCTGTTCCGGCCGGCATGGTGGCGACAAAACGGCTGCCCTGCCCCGGCTCCGACTGGACACTCAGGTGTCCGCCGTGGGCCCGCACGACTCGTGCCGCCATCGGCAACCCCACGCCGCTGCCGTCGGCCCGCGTGGTGAAGTATGGCAGGAAGATCTTCTCCTGCAACTCGGGTGCGATACCGGCCCCGTCGTCCTCGACCACCAGCCGCCAGGCCCCCGCGCGCTGCTCGTCGGGCTCGACAATAACGCGCACCTGCTGGCCTTCGCCGGAAGCCTGGATGGCGTTGGTCAGCAGCGCCACCAGGGCCTGCTCGAAGTGCGACACGTCGACGCGCAGCCGCCGCACCTGTGGTGCCACGCGGTAGCACAACTCGACGCCGCGCTTCTGGGCCAGCGGCTGGAGCGCCGTGATCACGTTGCCCACCAGCTCCTCGGCGTCTGTCTCCTGCGGCTCGAGCGTCATGGGCGTCAGCGACTGCTGCAGGCGCCGCAGCCAGGCTTCGAACTGGTCCAGCGTGTTGATGATGCGCTGCTGATAGTCGCGCACTTCGTCGCTGACCGGTCCCGATTGCAGCGTGGCCTCGACCAGCCCGCGCACGCCGGCCAGGGGATTGCGGATGTTGTGGGCCAGGCGCGAAAC
>CAZRSM010000348.1:0-6155 GCA_964602755.1 uncultured Planctomycetales bacterium | reverse complement strand
CGACCGAGACGGTGCCGACCAGCACCGGCCGACCGCCGACGTGCCCGCTGGCCAGTTTGAGGTAGGCCTCTTCGAGCACCTTCGGGTCGCCCTTGCCCTCGTCGAAGCGGCTCATGGCCTCGGATATGGTGGCCAGCCACTGCTCCAACTGCGGATCGGCGTGGCGTTTGTCCTTGAGCTTGTCGCGCAGGATGCGGCTGGCCTGCTTGAGCATGTCGTAGAGCGACCAGGGGTCGGCCGGGTAGCCGTTCTGGCTGTAGCTGCGGATCTCCTCGACGATGGCGTCGAACTTGGCGTTGACGGTCTTGTAGATCTTGTCGTTGTAGTCGATGCGGCGGATGGGCTTGTTGGTGGGGATGGCGATGACTTCGAGCTTGTAGATCTTCATGAACTCGTCGGCTTCGGTCATGGCCGTACCGGTCATGCCGGCGAGCTGGTCGTAGAGCTTGAAGAAGTTCTGCAGGGTGATGGTGGCCAGGGTCTGCGATTCCTGCTTGATGGGCACGCGTTCCTTGGCCTCGACCGCCTGGTGCAGCCCTTCGGACCACTGGCGCCCGTGCATCAGCCGCCCGGTGAACTCGTCGACGATTATGATCTGGCCGTCCTGCACCACGTAGTCCTTGTCGCGCTTGTAGGCCAGGTGGGCCTTGAGCGCGTTGTCGATGTAGTGCGGCCAGTTCATGTTCTTGCTGTCGTAGAAGGTGCCGATGCCCAGCTCCTGCTGGGCGGCCTTGGCACCGTGCTCGGTCATGTGGGCGCTCTTGCGATCCAGCTCGAGCACGTAGTACTGCATGTGACCGATGGCCTCGGCCTCTTCGCTGGAGAGCCACGAGGGGTCGGCGCGGAACTTCTTGATGCCGTCCTTGAACTTGGGATCGCTCTTGACGTGCGGCGGGGCGGTGCGCTCGATCTCGTCGAGCCGCCGGGCGGTCTCACGGTTGGCCTGTTCCTGCTTGCGGATCAGCGAGCGGGCGATGTTGTCGGCCACCTGGTAGTTGCGGATGTCGTCGTGGGCCGGGCCGGAGATGATCAGCGGCGTGCGGGCCTCGTCGATCAGCACCGAGTCGACCTCGTCGACCACGGTGTAATCCAGCGGACCCTGCACCTGGTCACGCACGCTGAGTTTCATGTTGTCGCGCAGATAGTCGAAGCCGAATTCGCTGTTGGTGCCGTAGGTGATATCGCAGGCGTAGGCCTCTTTGCGCTGCTGGGCCCCGGGGCCGTAGCTGTCCATGTCGGCGCTGATGTAGCCCACGCTGACGCCCAGCAGCTCGAAGATCGGGCGGCAGAACTCGGCGTCGCGTTTGACCAGGTAGTCGTTGACCGTGACCATGTGGACCTTCAGGCCCTGCAGCACCTTCATGTAGTTGGCCATGTAGCAGACGATGGTCTTGCCCTCGCCGGTGCGCATCTCGGCCACGTTGCAGTCTTCGAGCACCTTGCCGCCGATGAGCTGGCACTCGAACTGCCGGTGGTCGCGCGCCCGGCGCGAGGCCTCGCGCACGCAGGCGTAGGCTTCGGCCCGGATGTCGTCGAGCGACTCGCCTGCGGCCAGGCGGCGTTTGAATTCGTCCGTCTTGGCCCGCAGCTCGTCGTCGCTCAGGGCCCGGACGCGCTCTTCCAGCGGGTCGATCCGGCTGCGCACCATGTTGCGCAGGTTGATCACCACGCGGTCGTTGCGGCCGGGCATGAACTTGAAGACCAGCCAGCCCAGGTAGCTGAGCCAGCCGATGCCCAGCAGGGCCAGCACCACCGCCAGGCGTTCGCGCGTGGCCCAGGGCCAGAAGGCGTAGTAGTCGCGCAGCACGATGCCGGCGGCCAGCAGCAGCACCAGCAGCGTCAGGATGCCGGCGCCGAGCACCTTGAGCCTGGCCTTGCGCAGGTTGTGCCAGAAGACCGTGCTGGCCCGCGTGCACTCGCGGAGGATGTCCTGATCGCCCTGGTAAAGCAGCGAGATCATCCGTTATCTCCCGGCCCGGCGCCGTCCGTGGGTGGTCCGCCGGCGAGCGGGCCGTCGTGGTGGGCTTTGCGGATCACGGGGCGGCATGGGTGACAACCGGCAGGAAAGCATGCCCAGGCAGTCGACCGCTTCAGCTCTTGGCACGTTCGATGTACTCCCCGGTACGCGTGTCGACCCGCACCACCTCACCGTTGTCGATGAACGGCGGCACCTTGACGCGCAGGCCGGTCTCGAGAATGGCGTCCTTGTTCTGGTTGGTCGCGGTGGCGCCCTTGACCACCGGCGAAGTGTCGGTGACGGTCAGCTCGACGACGTTGGGCAGCTCGGCCGTGACCACCACGCCGTCGACCAGCCCGCACATGATCGTTTCGTTGCCCTTGAGGTAGAGATGGGCCTCGCCCATCACATCGGGCGAAACGTGGATCTGTTCGTAGGTCTCCTGGTCCATCAGGACGAAGTCCTGGCCGTCGCGGTAGAGGTATTCGTAGGGCCGCGTGTCGAGGAAGGGAGTCTCGATGCGATCGTTGACGTTGAAGCGCTGGTCGATCATGTTGCCGCTCTTGACCGACCGCAGCTTGGTCTGCATGTAGCTGCCCTTGTTGCCCTTGGCCACGTGGCGCGACTCATGAACGATGTACAACTCTCCGTCCAGGGAAATCAGTTTGCCCTTGCGTAGCTCGCTGGCCTTGATCATGCGTCTCTAGCTCCTCGAACAAATCGCTTACAGGCCACCCGCCGATCGCGCGACATCTCCCCGCTGCTCAGCTCGACGGCCTGAGGCGCCCAACTCGGCTGATCGGGGTATCTTAGCACGAATCACCACTGTCGGCGACCAAAGCCGTGCTGGTAGTTATCGGGCCGCGGCGGTACAATCACATCCGTCGGCGCCGGCACACTGGCCCGCACTGTTCACGGCGGCCGGTCGCTTGTGTTCCTTCTTCTGGAAGCCGACCGCTGCCAGACGGCCCGGCGCCGACGAGCGGACCCAGGAGGTAGACGCGATGGTGCGTCACTTTGCGCGCCGCAGCCTGTCGGCAGATCGTCGCCCCCGCAATATCGTCCGCGGCCTGATCGGGCTGGCCGGACTGTTGTCGGCGGCACTGGCACTGGCGCAGCCCGCGTCGCAGCCGGCGGCCAGCGCGCCCGCCGCCAGCCTTCCAGCGCCGCGCGACTGCCGCTTCGATCCGCCGCCGACACGGGCGGCGATCATCACCGTCGACGGCATGATCGACGACGTGTTGCGGCGCAGCATCCAGCGCCGCGTCGACGAGGCCCGCAAGGACGGCGTGGACCTGATCGTCTTCGAGATGAACACCAAGGGCGGGCTGGTGACCAGCGCGCTCGACATCGCCAAGATCATCAAGAAACTGCCCGACGAGGGCATTCGCACCGTGGCCTGGGTCAACGACCAGGCCTACAGCGCCGGGGCACTGATCTCGGTCGCCGCCCAGCACATCGTCGTCGCCCCGGGTTCTTCCATCGGCGACTGTGCTCCGATCATGGTCAGTCCCGCCGGCGGCATGGAGGAACTGGGCGAGGCCGAACGTGCCAAGGCCGAAAGCCCCATCCTGCAATCCTTCCGCGACTCGGCCCTGCGCAACGGCTACGACCGCCTGCTGTGCCGGGCCATGGTTGCCGTGGGCGCCGAGGTATGGTGGGTCGAGAACACCCGCACCGGCGAGCGGCGTTTTGTCGACGGGGCCGAGAAGGAACGTCTGATCGACCAGGCCGACGGGCAACCGCTCTGGCAACTGGTCGAGAGCTATCCCGATCCGTACACCGGCCGCGACGTGCCGGTGCGCAACCCCATCGATTCGGGCAAAGAGCTGCTGACGCTCTCGGACCGCGAGGCGCTGGCCTACGGGCTGGCCTGCGGCGACGCGGCCAGCGCGGCCGAGCTGGCCGCCGTGCTCGAGCTGCCCGGTTCGCCGACGCGGCTCGAGAGCAGCGGCTGGGAGGAGTTCGCCCGCTGGCTCAACAGCCCGCTGGTGCGCGGCATTCTGTTCGTGATCGTGCTGATGGGGGCGTACATCGAGTTTCATTCGCCGGGGCTGATCGTGCCGGGCGTGACGGCCCTGGTGGCGCTGGCGATCTTTCTGGGAGCGCCCTACGCCGCCGGCCTGGCCAGCATCTGGACCATCGTGCTGCTGGTGGTCGGGCTGGTGCTGCTGGGTTTCGAGATTTTCGTGCTGCCGGGTTTCGGCATAGCCGGTGTTCTGGGCGTGCTGTTGATACTGATCGCGTTCGTGGCTTCGTTCGTGCCGGCCGAGCCGGGGGCGCCGCCGCTGTCGTGGCCGACGCTGGAAGCCACCTGGGCGGCGATTCGCACCGGCATCATCGTGATGGCCAGCAGCATTGTCATCGCCGTGATCGGTATCGGACTGCTGGTGCGTTTCTTGCCCGGCATGGCGATCGGCCGCGGGCTGGTGCTCGAGAACGTGGGCGACCCCGAGGAACTGGCCGTGCCCGATCCGGCCGGCGACCTGGTGCGCGTAGGCGACCGCGGCGTGGTCACCGGCGATCTGCGGCCCGGCGGCCAGGCCCGCTTCGGCGACTACGTGATCGACGTCACCACGCAAGGCGAGTACGTCGAAGCCGGCAGCACCATCGAGGTCTTGCGCCGCGAGGGAACCCGCATCATCGTGCGCCCCGTGTCGCCCGAACAATCACAGGCCTGACCGGCCCAAGGTAAAAGGAAGACGTCATGAGCGACGCTGTGGTGATGATTATCGCGATTATCGGCGGGCTGATCGGCCTGGCCGTGCTGATCCTGTTTCTCAACTTCGGTCGACTGTGGATCACTGCGGTTTCGGCCCGGGCCAACGTGTCGATGCGCGACCTGATCGGCATGTGGCTGCGCAAGGTCAACGCCGGCGTAATCGTGCACACCAAGATCCAGGCGTGGAAGGCCGGCCTGACGGAGATCAACACCGCCGACCTGGAGAATCACTACCTGGCCCGCGGGCGCGTACAGAACGTGGTCCAGGCGCTCATCTCGGCCCAGCGGGCCAAGCTGCCGCTCGACTTTCGCACCGCCTGCGCGATCGACCTGGCCGGCCGCGACATCGTCGATGCGGTCAACACCAGCGTCAATCCCAAGGTGATCGACTGCCCCAATCCGGCCTCGGGGCGCAACACCATCGACGCCGTCGCCAAAGACGGTATCCAGCTCAAGGTGCGGGCGCGCGTGACGGTCAAGACGCACATCCAGCGGCTGGTCGGCGGTGCGACCGAGGAGACCATCATCGCACGCGTGGGCGAGGGCATCGTCTCGGCCATCGGTTCGGCCGAGAGCCACAAGGAAGTGCTGGAAAACCCCGACAAGATCTCCAAGGCCGTGCTGGAGAAGGGGCTCGATGCCGGCACGGCCTACGAGATACTCTCGATCGACATCGCCGACGTGGACGTGGGGGCCAACATCGGCGCCCGTCTCCAGGCCGACCAGGCCGAGGCCGACAAGAAGCGTTTCCAGGCCGAGGCCGAGAAACGCCGCGCCATGGCCATCGCCCAGGAGCAGGAGAACCTGGCGAAGGTGGCCGAGAACCGCGCATTGGTGGTTCTGGCGGAGGCCGAAATACCCAGGGCCATCGCCGATGCGTTCCGCAGCGGCAATCTCGGCATCATGGACTACTACCGTATCCGCAACATCCAGGCCGACACGCAGATGCGCAACCGCATCGCCGGCGAGGACGAGACCGGCAAGCAGTAGTCGGCAGCGGTGGTCGCTGGTCGGGCGGGGGGGTCAAGCCCTTTGCGCGGGCTGCCGATAATCCAGAGGGGCCTGTGCCCGCGCCCGGCCGCCCGTCGTGTCGGCGCCGCGCAGCGGACCGGCCCGCTGCCGGCAGGCAAGGAGCGTCCGCGGATCGAGATCGTGCCGGCAGCAGCGGAGGTATCCCGTGACACAATTGCGACGGATTCATCGTATCGGCATTCTCACCGGCGGGGGCGACTGCCCCGGTCTCAACGCCGTCATCCGCGTGGTCACCAAGGCGGCCATCAACAAGCTCGGGCTCGACGTGATCGGCATAGAGGACGGCTTCCTGGGGCTGATCCGCAACCGCATGCGGCGTCTCAGGATCGACGACGTCTCCAACATCCTCACCGCCGGCGGCACCATCCTCGGAACCAGCAACAAGGCCGACCCCACGCATTTCGCCGTCGGTACCGGCAAGGACGGCGAACCGGTCTTCGAGGA